>NZ_JBVJJA010000006.1:0-251923 GCF_055586005.1 Micromonospora sp. NPDC051924 | reverse complement strand
GTAGGGGCGGCGGCGGGGGCGCGGCGGCGGGGGGGCGGGCAAGGGGGAGCCCCCCCCCCCAGCCCCCCCCCCCCCCCCCCCCCCCCCCCCCCCCCCGGGGGGGGGGGGGGGGCCCCCCCCCCCCCGGGCCGCGGTGCGGGAGGGAGCCTCAGCGGGCGGAGAACGCCGGGGCGTACCCGTCCCGCGCGGCGGTGGCCCCGCCCCCGGCCGGCGGCGCGGCGGGCGCCGACCGGCCGTTCGCGGTGACCAGGGTCAGGTTGTTGCGCTGCAGGATCTCGTTGACCGGCTGGAAGAAGGTCACCCCGCCCCGGGTGCAGTCGCCGGAGCCGCCCGAGGTGACGCCCTGCGCCTGGTCGCCGGAGAGCCACGCGCCGCCGGAGTCGCCCGGCTCGGCGCAGACGTCGGTGCGGGTCAGCCCGGTGACCGTGCCCTCCGGATAGTTCACCGTGGCGTTCCTGGCCTGAATGACCCCGCAGTGGGTGCCGGTGGTGGAGCCGGATCGGCAGACCGAGGCGCCGACCGGGGCCTCGGTGGAGCCGTTCACCGGGACGGCGCCGCCGTTGAAGTCGTTCACCACGCCCTGCGGCGCCCAGTCGCTGTTGACCTCGACGAACGCCCAGTCGTCGCCGGGGAACGAGGAGGCCCGGAAGGTGCCCTGGGCGACCCGGTTCGCGCCGGTGGTCCGGTCACCGGGCCGGCCGCAGTGCCCGGCGGTGACGAAGCCGCCGACCACGGAGAAGCCGACCGAGCAGCGGCCGGCGTTGTTGATGAAGTACGCGTCACCGCCCCGGACGTCGAAGAGCGGGCGCGGGTTCTCGGCGGCGGTCCGCACCCGTACCGCGTTGGCGGGCAGGCCGCTGGCCTCGGCGAACCGGCGGCCGGACACCGCCGCACCGGGCTGGGCGAGCACCACCACCGAGTTGGTCGGCACGTCGACGTACCAGCCGGTGACATCGGGGCCGGCCTGGGCGCCGGCCGCGTCCAGGCGGGACTTCACCGCGTTCAGCTCGGCGACCCCCTGGTCGACCTGCTTCGGCACCGCCCCGGCGGCGGTGACCCGGGCCGCCTGGGCCGGGTCGGTCACCGCCACGTTCAGCGTGGTCCCGTCGGCGCCGAGCCAGCTGCCGCCGTAGTCGGCGCCCAGCTCGGCCCGGAGCCGGGTGACCGTGCCGGTGGCCCACCGCTCGGTCCTCAACCGCCGGACCGCCCGGTCGCGGGTCAGCGAGAGGTCGCGGCTCAGCGCGTCCAGCACCTCGGGCGCGGCGTCGTCGGACACCGCGGGCGCGGTCCGCCCGGTCGTCACGTTCTCCCCGGCGAACGACGGCAGGGTCACCGCCGCCGCCGCGCCCACCGCCGCCACCAGTACGCCGATGGCTGTCATCCGTCTGCGGTCCATCCGCCACGCTCCTCCCGGCCGGCGCGGGGTACGCCGGCCGGACCGGAGTACGGAGCGGGCCGCCGATCGGTTGAAGTCGGACTGGCGGCTTCGGCGGAGCGTGTCGAGGCGTACCCGGAACGCGACGACGCCGGCCCACCGCGGACGGTGGACCGGCGTGCGGAGCTGCCTCGGTCAGACCTCGACGACGGTCGGGACGATCATCGGCCGGCGGCGGTACGCGTCGTTGACCCAGCGGCCGACGGTGCGCCGGACGATCTGCTGGAGCTGGTGCGGGTCGGTGATCCCGTCCGCGGCGGCCCGGTTGAGCGCCTCGGTGACCAGCCGGATCACGGGGCTGAACGCCTCCGGGTCCTCGGAGAAGCCCTTGGCGGAGACGGTCGGCCCGCCGACCACCTTGCCGGTGACCGAGTCGACCACGACGGTGGCGGCGATGAAGCCGCCGTCGCCGAGGATCCGCCGCTCGGTGAGCAGCGACTCGCTGACGTCGCCGACGGCCAGGCCGTCGACGTAGACGTACCGGCTCTTCACGTGGCCGACCAGGCTGGCCCGCCCGTCGACCAGGTCGACGACGTCGCCGTCCTCGCAGAGCACCACCCGGTCCGGCGCGACACCGGACTCGATGCCGAGCCGGGCGTGCGCCCGCAGGTGCCGCCACTCGCCGTGCACCGGCATCAGGTTGCTCGGGCGGGTGACGTTGAGCAGGTAGAGCAGCTCACCGGCGGGGGCGTGCCCGGAGACGTGCACCTTGGCCACGTCCTTGTGGATCACCGTCGCGCCGGCCCGGGCCAGGCGGTTGATCACCCGGTAGACCGAGGTCTCGTTGCCCGGCACCAGCGAGCTGGCGAGGACCACGGTGTCGCCGGGGGCGATGGTGATGTGCCGGTGGTCGCCGCTGGCCATCCGGCCCAGGGCGCTCATCGGCTCGCCCTGCGAACCGGTGGACATCAGCACGATCTGCTCCGGCGGCAGCGCGGTCGCCTCCTCCAGCCCGACCACCAGGCCGGGCGGGATGTTGAGCAGGCCGAGGTCACGGGCGATGCCCATGTTGCGGACCATCGACCGGCCGATCAGCGCCACCTTGCGGCCGTGTTCGACGGCCGAGTCGAAGACCTGCTGCACCCGGTGCACGTGCGAGGCGAACGAGGCGACGATGATCCGGCCGCGCGCCTTGGCGAAGATCGAGTCGAGCACCGGCCCGATCTCCCGCTCCGGGGTGACGAAGCCGGGGATCTCGGCGTTGGTGGAGTCCGACAGCAGCAGGTCCACGCCCTCGGCGCCGAGCCGGGCGAACCCGGCCAGGTCGGTGATCCGGCCGTCCAGCGGAAGCTGGTCCATCTTGAAGTCACCGGTGTGCAGCACCAGGCCGGCCCCGGTGCGGACGGCGACCGCGAGGGCGTCCGGGATGGAGTGGTTTACTGCGAAGAACTCGCACTCGAACGGGCCGAGCCGCTCCCGCCGCCCCTCGGCGACGGTCAGCGTGTACGGCTGGATCCGCCGCTCGGCCAGCTTCGCCTCGACCAGGGCCAGCGTGAACTGGGAGCCGACCAGCGGGATGTCCGGCTTGTGGGCGAGCAGGTACGGCACCGCGCCGATGTGGTCCTCGTGGCCGTGGGTCAGCACGATCGCCTGGACGTCGTCGAGCCGGTCCAGGATCGGACCGAAGTCGGGCAGGATCAGGTCCACGCCCGGCTGCTCCACGTCGGGGAAGAGCACCCCGCAGTCGACGATCAGCAGCTTGCCGTCGTACTCGAAGACGGTCATGTTCCGGCCGATGGCGCCGAGCCCACCCAGCGGGATGATCCGCAGGCCGCCCTCCGGCAGCGGCGGGGGAAGTTCACCCTCGATGTGCGCCTCGGTCACGCGTCCACCTCATTCTGCGACGCCGTTGCCCGGCGTCCGTCGTGTCGTTCGGTCATTCGGGAAGGGCCAGCCCCGCCGCCGCGCAGTCGGCGCGCAGCTGGGCCAGTTCGTCCGCGGTGGCGTCCACCAGCGGCGGCCGCACCGGGCCGGCCGGCAGCCCCTTGGCCGCCAGGCCCGCCTTCACCAGGATCACGCCCTGGGTACGGAAGATGCCGGTGAACAGGGGCAGCAGCCGCCGGTGCAGCGCCAGCGCGGTGGCGGTGTCCCCCGCCTCGTACGCCTCGATCAGCTGCTTGGTCTGTACGCCGGTGAAGTGGGTCGACGTGCCGACCACGCCCACCGCGCCGACCGCGAGGGCCGGCAGGGTCAGCGAGTCCTCGCCGCTGTAGTAGGCCAGGTCGCAGCGGCTGAGCACCCAGGAGGTGGCGGTGAGGTCGCCCTTGGCGTCCTTGACCGCGACGATCCGGCCGTGCTCGGCCAGCTTCACCAGGGTGTCGGTGGCGATCGCGGTGCCGGCCCGGTGCGGGATGTCGTACAGCATGACCGGCAGCCCGGTGGCGTCGGCGACCGCGGTGAAGTGCCGCAGCAGCCCGCTCTGCGGCGGCTTGTTGTAGTACGGGGTGACCACCAGCAGGCCGTGCGCGCCGGCCTTCTCCGCCTGGGTGGCCAGCTCGATGGTGTGCCGGGTGTCGTTGGTGCCGACGCCGGCGACGATCCTGGCCCGGTCGCCGACCGCCTCCGCGACCGCGCGGATCAGGGACTCCTTTTCCGCGTCGGTGGTGGTCGGCGACTCGCCGGTGGTGCCGTTGAGCACCAGCGCGTCGTTGCCCTGCTCGTCGACGAGATGCCGGGCCAGCCGGACGGCGCCGTCCAGGTCCAGGGACCCGTCGGCGGTGAACGGCGTCACCATGGCCGTGATCAGTCGCCCGAAGGGGCGCGACGCGCCCCGGTCGGGGGCGGCAAGGTGGTCGTGCGTCATGTTCACAACCTAGCGGACGACCACCGGGGCCCCGGCGGCGAAGGGCGCAGGACTCACTCGGCGTGCGGGCTGGCGGCCACCTCGGTGCCGTCGGGCAGCGTCGAGATCACGAAGTCGGCGAAGACGTTCGGCGCGACCCCCTGGAGCTGCCGCAGGCACTCGATCGCCAGCTCGCGGATCTCCACGTCGGCGTGCTCGGTGGCGCGCATCTTGATGAAGTGCCGCCAGGCCCGGTAGTTGCCGGTGACCACGATCCGGGTCTCGGTGGCGTTGGGCAGCACGGCGCGGGCCGCCTGCCGGGCCTGCTTGCGGCGCAGCGTCGGGTTGGGCTCGTCGACGAAGCGGGCCTCCAGGCCCTCCAGCAGCTCGGTGTACGCCCGGACGGCCGCCTCGCTCGCCTCGACGAACTTCTTGTGCAGCTCCGGGTCGTCGGCGATCACCGCCGGCTCGACCATGGCCGCGTCCCGCTCGGGCACGTACCGCTGGGAGAGCTGGGAGTACGAGAAGTGCCGGTGCCGGATCAACTCGTGGGTGAAGGACCGGGAGACCCCGCTGAAGTAGAAGCTCACCGAGCCGTGCTCCAGCACGGAGAGGTGGCCCACCTCGAGGATGTGCGCCAGGTAGCCGGCATTGGTGGCGGTGACCGGGTTCGGCTTCTTCCAGCTCTGGTAGCAGGCCCGGCCGGCGAACTCGGCGAGGGCCTGACCGCCCTCGGCGTCGGTCGACCACGGCACGTCGTCCGGGGCCTGGAACTGGGTCCACGCGATCAGCTTGACCTGGGGCTGCACCATCTCCGGCATTCCTGCGACTGTAGTGGCCCGTGTGCCGGTCGCGAAACCTGGGCACGCCGACGTGAACCGCCGCACCACCAGCGAATCCCGGACACTTCCCGGTCCCGTCCGGCGGCAAGTGTCCAAGATCTCGCCGCCCCGCCCTGCCGTAAAACGAGTGGATCACCGGGCGGGCGCTGCCGCCCGGCCGGGTCGGAGCCGGGGCGCGGCGGTGGAGCGGTCAGACGTAGAGCGAGGTGAACGGGGCCCAGGGCAGGTTGCGGATCACCGAGAAGGCGAACCAGATCGCCAGGAAGCCGCCGATCACCTTGGGGCTGAGCCGCAGCTCCGGCAGCCGCCAGCCGAACGCCCGGTTCCCGGCCCAGGTGACGAAGAGGTAGGCCAGGAAGGGCAGCGAGAAGACGAAGAGGAAGTGGTGCCGGGCGGCGGCCGGCAGGTCGCCGTGCAGCACGTACCAGAGGGCGCGGGTGCCGCCGCAGCCCGGGCAGTCCAGCCCGGTGGTGAGCTTGAGCAGGCAGGTCGGGCGCGCGTCGGGCTCGGCGTGGGTCGGGTCGCTCAGCAACGCGTACGCCATGCCGACGCCGACGCAGCCGAGCGCCGCGAGGGGCACCGCCCAGCGCGGGGCGCGGGCGTGCAGGCGCAGCACCAGCCGGGTGAACCGGTCCGGCTCGACCGGCTGGTAGGCGACCCCGGCCGGCCAGATCGGCGAGCCGTCGGGAGCGGAAGCGGCGGGCGGGCCGGCCGTCATGACGGCCTCGGCGTGCGGGCCGGCGGCCGGGGCCGGGCCGGCCAGGCCGGTCGGCGGGACCGGGGCGGTCGGGCCGGTCGGCGGGACGGGGACCGTCTGCGGGGCGGCCGGGGCGCCGGGCCGGTCAACGCTCGTCACGCGCTCACCGTACACCCGCCACGCCCACCAGCGCGGCGGCCAGCGGGGCAGCCAGGTCGCCGGCCTCCGGCGGGGCGACCGCGTCCAGGCCGAGCCAGCCGGCGAGCCGGTGCAGCTCGGCGGCCAGCGCCACCGCCGTCTCGCCCGGATCCGCCCCGGGCTCCCGCCAGGCGGCCGGCACCAGCAGCACCCCGGACCTCCGGTCGGCCTTGAGGTCGACCCGGGCGGTGAACCGCTCCCCCTGCAGGAACGGCAGCACGTAGTAGCCGTACACCCGCTGCGGGGCGGGCACGTAGATCTCGATGCGGTAGGTGAAGCCGAAGAGCCGCTCGGCGCGGGCCCGCTCCCAGACGATCGGGTCGAACGGGCTGACCAGGGTGTTGCCGCGCACCCAGCGGGGCAGCCGGGCCTCGGCGTGCAGGTAGGCCGGCTGCCGCCAGCCCTCGACGGTGACCGGGGTCAGCTCGCCCGCCTCGACCAGCTCGGCGACCGCCCGCCGGGCGCCGGCCGCCGGCAGCCGGAAGTAGTCGCGCAGCTCCGGCTCGGCCGCCACGCCCAGCGACCGGGCGGCGACCGCGACCAGGGCGCGGTGGGCGTCCGCCTCGGTCGGCGTGGGCGCGTCGAGCACGGCCGTCGGCAGCACCCGTTCCGGCAGGTCGTAGCGGCGGGCGAAGGAGGGCGTGCGGTCGGCGGCGGTCACCTCGCCGGCCCAGAACAGGTATTCCAGGGCCCGCTTGACGGTCGACCAGTTCCAGCCCCAGTTGCCGGTCTCCCGGGGCGCGTCGTGCTCGATCTCGGCGGCGGTGAGCGGCCCCTTGGCGGCCACCTCGTCGCGGACCCAGGCGACCAGCTCCGGCTGCTCCTGGGCGATCCGGCGCATCCAGCCCCAGGCCTCGTCGCGGGCCCGGGCCATCCGCCAGCGCAGCGCCGGGTGCAGGCCCACCGGGACCAGCGACGCCTCGTGGCCCCAGTATTCGAAGAGCTCGCGGGGGCGCCGGTAGGCCGCGGTGTCGAGCAGGGCGGTCGGGTAGGGCCCGAGCCGGCTGTAGAGCGGCAGGTAGTGCGCGCGTTGCAGGACGTTGACCGAGTCCATCTGGATCAGCCCGACCCGGTCCAGCACCCGGCGCAGGTGCCGGCGGGTGGGCACGCCGGTGGGCGCCGGGTCGGCGAAGCCCTGGGCGGCCAGTGCGATCCGCCGGGCCTGGGCGAGCGAGAGCGATTCCGGTACGGCCATCGTCGGCGACCTTAATCCACCGGTACGACACGACGGCGGACGCTGGACCCGTCCCCCGTCGAGTAATAGAACGGACGGGTGCTCACCATTCGCCGGGAGGAGCCGGACGACGCGGAGGCGGTCGCCCGGGTGCACGTGCACAGCTGGCAGGCGGGATACGCCGGGATCATGCCGGACGAGGTGCTGCGCCGGCTCAACCCGGCCGCCTGGGCCCAGCGCCGCCGCGACCTCGGCACCGCCGACCCGGAGCACCCCTTCACCACGCTGCTCGCGGAGGCCCACGGGACGGTCGCCGGGTTCGCCACCTTCGGGCCGTACCGGAACAACCAGGATCGCGGCGACCTCGACCCGAGGTACGGCGAGATCCTGGCGATGTACCTGGAGCCGGCGCACTGGGGCACCGGGACGGGGCGGGCGCTGCTCACCGCGGCGCGGGCGGGGCTGACCGAGCGGGGGTGGGCGGAGTATCGGCTCTGGGTGCTCGCCGACAACGTCCGGGCCCGCCGGTTCTACGAGCGGGCCGGCCTGTCACCCGACGGTGCGGAGTCCACCTATCCGGTGCCGCTCTCCGGCGGGCGTGACCCGGTCCGGCTCCGGGAGGTGCGCTACACCGCCCGGCTCGACGGCTGACCCGGACGGCCCGTCCCGGTCGGCGGGCCCACCGCCGGTCGGCGTGGCCCAGCGGCGGATCGGCAACCCGAGCAGCAGCGCCAGGCTGATCCAGACGTAGGTGTTGCTGCCGAGGAAGCCGCCGACACCGGTGAAGTCCTGCTCCCAGGCCCAGACGATCCGGCTGATCAGGAAGGCGTACCCGATGAGCGCGGCGGCCAGCAGGAGGCGGCGCCGGCCGCTGCGCGCGGGCGCCGCCACGCCGTTGTCGACCAGCAGGATCAGGCCGGGCAGCAGCCAGACCAGGTGGTGCACCCAGGTCACCGGGCTGACCAGGCACATCGCGGCGCCGGTCAGCGCCAGGCCGGTGACCTCGTCGCCGGCCGCGACCGCGGCCCGGGAGCGCCACCCCCAGACGGCCAGGGTGGCGAGCACCAGCGCCAGCCAGGCGAGGGTGCTCGGGTGCTCCGGGTTCAGCCGGGCCACCACGCCGCGCAGCGACTGGTTGGAGACGAAGGCCAGCTCGCCCACCCGGTCGGTGTTCCAGAGCGCGTCGGTC
This sequence comes from Micromonospora sp. NPDC051924, assembly GCF_055586005.1. Taxonomy (NCBI): domain Bacteria; kingdom Bacillati; phylum Actinomycetota; class Actinomycetes; order Micromonosporales; family Micromonosporaceae; genus Micromonospora; species Micromonospora sp. NPDC051924. Next base: position 243,606 of record NZ_JBVJJA010000006.1, on the reverse strand, counting down.
CAGAACTCCCGGGAGGCGTCCGGGAAGAGCGCGCCGGCGAGCAGGGTCGCCGCGGCCGCCGCCCCCATCGCGGTGAACGCGGCCCGCCAGCGCCCGGTGACCAGCAGGTAGACGATGAAGATGCCGGGGGTCAGCTTGATCGCGGTGGCCAGGCCGATGCCGGCCCCGGCCCACCGGCTGCCGTCCGGCAGCAGCCGCAGCAGGTCCACCGCGACCAGGAAGAGCAGCAGCATGTTGACCTGGCCGAAGTTGACCGTCTCGCGCATCGGCTCGAACGCGGCGACCAGGCAGAGCGCCACCGCGAGGGCGAACCAGCGGGTCCAGCCGGACCGGCGGGCGATCGGCTCGACCAGCCACCAGATGACCACCGTGCCGGCCAGCACGGTGATGACCACGCTCACCGTGATCGCCGCCGGCCACGGCAGGTACGCCATCGGCAGCATGACCAGCGCGGCGAACGGCGGGTAGGTGAAGCCGTACTGGGTGTTGGGCTTGAGGAAGTCGTAGATCTCGCCGCCGTCGTGCACCCACCAGGTCAGCGCGCCGTAGTAGACCCGCAGGTCGAAGAAGCCGTGCCGGACGGCGGCCACCGAGAGGAAGGCGATCACCGCGACGGCGAGCACCACCACCGCGCCGACCTGCCCGACCGTGCGCCGGGCACCCTGCGCCACCGTCGCCTCCCTCGCCCTGCGTAGGCTCACGTGCCATGGCTCTCGGGTACGTCCGCCCCGCGCGTCCGGAGGACGCCGGCGAGATCGCACGCCTCCAGCTCGCCACCTGGCGGGTCGCGTACCGCCGGATCCTGCCCCGGCACGTGCTCGACAACCTGGACGAGGCGTACCTCGCCCGGCGGTGGAGCGCGGCGGTGCAGGAGCCGCCCTCCGGCGCGCACCGCGTGCTGGTCGCCGTCGAACAGGCCGAGCAATCCTATCTGGTGGGGTTCGTGGCCTCCGGTCCGGCCGACGCCGAGGCGCTGGCTCCGGGCGAGCCGGCCGACGCGCTGGACAGCGGCGTGGTGGCGGTGACCGACCTGCTGGTCGAGCCGCGCTGGAGCCGGCGCGGGCACGGCAGCCGGCTGCTCGCCGCCGCCGTCGACCAGTGGCGGTCCGACGGGTTCACCCGGGCGCTGGCCTGGGCGTTCGACGCCGACGCCGCGACCCGGAAGTTCCTCACCAGCACCGGCTGGGAGCCGGACGGCGCGGCCCGGGCGCTGGACGTGGACGACATGCTGGTCCCCCAGCTGCGCCTGCACGTCGCCGTCCCCACCGAGGCCGCCTGAGCGCCCGTCGGGTGGTCCACTGTCGGTGGGTCCGCCTACGGTGTCCGCATGACCACGGCCACCGCGCGGACGGCCGCCGACCTGGAGCAGTTCCGGGTCGAGCTGACCGGCTACGCCTATCGGATGCTCGGGTCCGTCTTCGACGCCGAGGACGCGGTGCAGGAGACCCTGCTGCGGGCCTGGCGCGGCGTCGACCGGTTCGACGGCCGGTCCAGCCTGCGCACCTGGCTCTACCGGATCGCCACCAACGTCTGCCTGGACCTGCTGCGGGGCCGCGGCCGGCGGGCCCTGCCGGTGGACCTGGGTGCCCCGTCGGCGCCGGTGGCGGAGTCGCTCGGCACACCGGGCGGTGACTGGGTCGGGCCGGTGCCGGACGCCAGGGTGCTCCCGGCGGACCCGGCGGAGCTGGCGGTGGCCCGGGAGTCGGTGCGGCTGGCGTTCGTCGCCGCGCTCCAGCACCTGCCGCCCCGGCAGCGGGCGGTGCTGATCCTGCGGGACGTGCTGCGCTGGCGGGCGGTCGAGGTCGCCGAGCTGCTCGACACGAGCGTGCCGGCGGTCAACAGCGCGCTCCAGCGGGCCCGGACGACCCTGTCCGACGTGCCCCATCGGGCGGCCCCCGGGCCGGACCTCGACCGGGCCGACCGGGACCTGCTCGACCGCTACGTGGACGCCTTCGCCCGGTACGACGTCGATGCCCTGGTCGCCCTGCTGCGGGAGGACGCGGTGCAGAGCATGCCGCCGTACGCGATGTGGCTGCGCGGCGCGACGGAGATCGGCCGCTGGTTGGCCGGGCCGGGCGCCGGCTGCCGGGGCTCCCGGCTGGTTCGGATCGCCGCGAACGGCGGGCCGGCGCTGGCCCAGTACCGGTCCGATCCGGCCGGCGGCCACCGGGCCTTCTCGATCCAGCTGCTGGACGTCGCCGACGGCCGGATCGTCCAGCTCACCCACTTCGTCCAGCCCGAACTCTTCCCCCGGTTCGGCCTGCCGCCGCGCCTCGAATCCTGACGCCGCGGCCGGCGCCGATGAGTTCCGGCCGGCCGCGCCGTCCATCCTGTGCCGGCGGTCCCGGCACGGGGCGGGACCGCCGGCCGCCGGTCAGCCCTTGTCCGCGCCCTCGTTGGCGTCGCGGACGAAGTAACGCTGGAAGATCATGAAGAGCACCGCCACCGGAATGGTGGCCAACAGCGCGGCGCCGAGCTTGAGCGGATACTGGGTGCCCTTGCCCAGCGAGCCGCTGACCAGGTCGGCCAGCCCGCGGGGCAGGGTGAACAGCCCCGGGTCCTGGACCGCGACCAGGCTGTGCGGGAACTCGTTCCAGGAGCTCTGGAAGGACAGGATGGTCAGGGTGATCAGGGCGGGCTTCGCGGTCGGCAGCACCACCGACCAGAAGGTGCGGAACGCGCCGGCCCCGTCGATCCGGGCCGCCTCCTCGACGCTCACCGGGACCGACTCGAAGAACTGCTTCATGATGAACACCCCGGCCGCGTCGGCCAGCAGCGGCACCACCAGGCCGGCGTAGCCGTCGTAGAGGCCGAGCTGCTTGAGCACCAGGAACTTGGGGATCAGCAGCACCACGCCGGGCACCGCCATCACCGCGACGACCGCCGCGAAGATCCCGGCCCGGCCCCGGAAGCGCAGCCGGGCGAGGGCGTAGCCGGCGAGCGAGTCGAAGAACACCCGGCCGAGCGTGACCAGGACGGTGACCAGCAGCGAGTTGCCGAGCCAGAGCGGGAAGTTGGTGCCGGCGAAGATCCGCTCGAAGCCGGCCAGGGTGACCGGGTCGGGCACCGGCGAGAGCGGATGCGCGGCGGCGTCCGGCTCGGTCTTGAGCGAGTTCGCGATCTGGATGACGAACGGGTAGAGGAAGACCAACCCGAAGAAGATCAGGATGGCGTACCCCAGGAAGCGGTTGACCAGGGCGCGCGGCCCGCGGTCGGCGCGGCGCGGGACGGGCGGCGCCGGCCGGTCGGTCAGCACGGCCATCTCAGGACCCCTCCGGTACGCGTCGCCGCCACCACCGGGCCCGCCGGGGCTCGTCCCGGTCGGCCATCACCCGACGCTGGAACAGGGTGAGCAGGATGATGATCAGGAACAGCACGAACGAGATCGCCGCGCCGGAGCCGTAGTTGAAGTCCCGGAACGCGGTCCGGTACGACAGGTACGCCGGGGTGAGCGTGGTCTTGGCCGGGTCGCCCTGGCTCATCACGTACACCTGGTCGAAGACCTGCCAGGAGCCGATCAGGCCGAGGGTGAGCACCAGGAACATGGTCGGCTTGATCAGCGGCAGGGTGACGTGGCGGAACCGTTGCCACCGGGTCGCGCCGTCCAGGGTGCTCGCCTCGTCGAGGACCACCGGGACGTTCTGCAGCGCGGCGAGGAACATCAGCATGAAGGTGCCGGAGGTGGTCCAGACCACCAGGCTGATGATCGACATCATCGCCACGCTCGGCCCGGCGAGCCAGTCCCACCAGGTCAGCCCGAACGGGCCGCCGGCGGTGAGCGCGGCGGGCGGGGTGTCCACGCCGACGGCGCCGAGCAGCAGGTGCAGCACGCCGCGCGAGTCGGCGAACCACTGCGGGCCCTCGATGCCGAAGAGCCCGAGCAGGGCGTTGACCGCGCCCGAGTTGGCGAACATGAACAGGAAGACCACGCTGATCGCCACCGAACTGGTGACCGAGGGGAAGTAGAACGCGGTCCGGAAGAAGCCCTTCCCCTTCAGCATCCGGTTGTTGACCACCAGGGCGAGCCCGAGGGCGAGCACGGTCTGCGCCGGCACCACGAGCGCCACGTAGTAGAGGTTGTTCCGGATGCTGGTCATGAAGTCGCGCCAGGCCAGCCCGTCCTCGGTGAACAGCCGGGTGTAGTTGTCACCGCCGACGAACGGGACCTGCCCGGTGAACGGGCTGCCCTGGCCGTTCCAGTTGGTGAGGCTCACCCAGAGCGCCATCAGGATCGGCAGCAGCAGGAAGAGCCCGAGGATCACCAGCACCGGCGCGACGAACAGCCAGCCGGCGACGTTCTCGTTGCTCCGGATGCCACCGCTCCGGCGACGCGGCGGCCGGACCGGCGTGGTGGCCGGGGCGCGCAGTGCGTCGGTTGCCATCTTCCCTCCCCTGTCGTGCCCGGGAGCCGGCGCGGAGGGGCCCGGCCCGGACCCCTCCGCCGCCGCTCAGCCGCCGATGGCCGCCTTGGCGTTCTTGTCGAAGTTGCCGAGCACCGTCTTCGGGTCGCCGTTGGCGAGGCCCTGGAGGCCGGTGTCGAGGTCGCTGAGGACGCTGTCCATCTTCGGGGCGTTCACCGGGCCCTGGGCGTACGCGGCGCCGTCGATGAACGGCTTGTCGTTGGGGAACGCGCCGGTGTACTGGTCCCGCACGGACTGCCGGGACGGCATCACGCCGAACGCCTTGGCGAAGGTCATCTGCTGGTCGCCGGCGGTCATCGCCTCGACGAACTTGATCGCCTGCTCCTTGTACTTCGACTTGGCGGCGATGCCCCAGCAGTTGGTGAAGGAGAGCGTGCCCTTGCCCTTCGGGCCGGCGGGCAGCTCGACGACCTTGTACTTGACGTTCGGGAAGTCGTTCTGCAGGGCGCCCTTGATCCAGTTGCCCTCGATGGTCATCACAGCCTTGCCCTTGCCGAACGCCTCACCCGACCAGCCGGCGTCGAGCTGCTTCGGGTAGCGGGCGTAGCCGCTGGTCAGCAGGCTCTTGACGTACTGGAGGCCGGCCAGGTTCTCCGGGGTGTCGGCGGTGGGCTGCTTGCCGTCCTTGCTGAGCAGCCAGCCGCCGTTCTGCACCAGGAACGCGCCGATCCGGTCCCGGGTGTCGCCCAGCGCGAGCGGCACCAGCCCCTTGGCCTTGATCTTCTGGCTGGTGGCGGTGAGCTGGTCCCAGGTGGTCGGGATGTCGGCGTCGGTCAGCCCGGCCTTCGCCCAGAGGTCGGTGTTGATCTCGAGGGCGAGGGTGGAGAAGTCCTTGGGCGCGCAGTAGAACTTGCCGTCGTAGGTGAACGCGGTGCGCAGGCTCTCGTAGAAGTCGTCCGGCTTGCTGATCTTGTCCCCGTACGGCTCCAGCGCGCCGACGCTCGCGTAGTCGGCGAAGCGGCTGGCGTCGACGTAGAAGACGTCCGGCGGGGTGCCGCCGGCGAGCGCCTGGCCGAGCTGCTGGACGAGGTCCTGCGCCGGGGTGACGGTGGCGGTGTTGCCGGTGGCGGACGCCCACTTTGCGGCGGCGTCCTGGACCGCCTTGGTCTCCGCGTCGCCGGAGGAGCCGATCATGATCTGCAGGCTGGCCGGGCCGCTGGACTGCTTGGTGTCGCTGCCCTTGTCGTCGAAGCCGCTGCCGCAGGCCGCGGTGCCGAACAGGGCGACGGCGGCGAGGCCGGCGAGCGCCGCCCGGGTGAGGGTGCGTGGTGTCATCTGACTCTCCTGGTGGGGGATGCGGTTCACGCGGTGTGCCGGAGCACGAGCGTGGGGGTGAGCAGCACGTGGGGGTCGGTGGGCTGGCCGTCGAGCAGGCCGGTGAGCAGCTCGACGCAGCGGGCGGCGGCGGTCGCGAGGGGTTGGCTGAGGCTGGTCAGCCCGACCGCCGCGGCGACCGGGGTGTCGTCGAAGCCGATGACGGCGACCGGCGTCACGGCGTCCCGGACCGCCTGGAGCGCGCCGAGGGCGAGCGAGTCGCTGGCGCAGACCACCGCGGTCGGCGGTGTGTCGTGGGCGAGCAGGTCGCGCATCTCCCGCTCCCCCTCGGCGATGCCGTCCTCGGTCGCCCGGTCCGTCGCGGCGCCGTCCAGGCCGGCCGCCGCCAGGGTGGTACGCCAGCCGGCGCGCCGGTCGTCGCCGACCCCGGAGCCCGCGGGCCAGCCGAGGAAGGCGATCCGGCGGTGGCCGGTGTCGAGCAGTCGCCGGGTGGCCTGGGCGGTGCCGGCGGCGCCGTCGACGTCGACCCAGGGGTGCGCCTCGGGAGCGTCCCAGGGTCGGCCGAAGGTCACGAAGGGCACCTCCCGCTCGGCGAGCCACGCGGTGCGCGGGTCGCCGTGCTTGGTGCCGGTGAGCACGAACGCGTCCAGGTCGTACGCGCCGAGCAGGTCGTCGTAGGTGTCGATCTCGTGGTCGTCGTCGCGGGCGGTGTAGAGCAGGACGCGGTAGCCGGCGGCGTCGGCGGTCTCGGTGAGGCCGTGCAGGAACCGGTCGAGCACCGAGCCGTTGATGCCGTCCCGGGTGGGTTCGATGCGGACCGCGATGAGCCGGGACCGGCCGGTACGCATCTGCCGGGCGGCCTGGTTGGCCCGGTAGCCGAGCGCGGCGATCGCCTCCTGCACCCGCTGCCGGGTCTCCTCGCGGACGATGTGCGGCGCGTTGAGCACGTTGGAGACCGTCTGCCGGCTCACCTGTGCGTGCCGGGCCACCGTCGCGATGGTCACCTTTTCAGCCACTAAATCCCTCTCACCGCCTTGAACGATCCAACTCCGATGCGGCAGGATTAGATCGTTCAAAGTTTCTGGAATGTTTCGCACTTTGCACCGGGCCGGCGGCATCTGTCAAGACATCCCCGGCCACCGATCAGCACCGGGAGTTCCCCCTTGTCCGAACGCCACCTGCAACCCCTGCTGCACGACCTGGTCGGGGTGGTGCACGCCCCCACGAGCGCGCTGGGCGACGCGGCGGGTCAGATCCGGCCGAGCGGCGTCCAGGGCGTCTTCCACGCCGACGCCCGCGTGCTCTCCCGCGCCGAACTACGGGTCGACGACCGGGAACCCGAGGCCCTGACCCGCGGGCCCGCCGGGGCGCACGGCGCCCGCTTCGTCGGGCTGGCCCGCTGGCTCGGCGACCCCACCCCCGACCCGACCGTCCGGATCGACCGCACCCGGCAGGCCGGCCCGCACGGCGTCACCGAGGAGATCGTCGTCTCGTCCACCGCCTCGGGCCCGGTCCACGCCACGGTCAGCGTCGACCTCGGCTGCGACCTGGCCCCGATCGAGGTGGTCAAGTCCGGCGGGAGCGGCGTGCCGCTGGAGGCGAAGGCCGGCGAACCCGGCCAGGTCCAGTGGGCCGCCGAGGGCGTCACCGTGACGGTGACCGGCACCGCCGCCACCGTGGACGCCGCCGGCGAACGGGCCACCGCCCCCCGGTTGAGCTGGCCGGTCACCCTCGCCCCCGGCGAGTCCGCGACGCTGCGCTGGCGGCTCGCCGTCACCGATCCGAAGGCCGTGGTGGCCGCCCCGCCCGCCGGCCCCGGCTGGTCCGTCCCGGAGGTACGCGCCGACGACCGCCGGCTGGTCCGGCTGCTCGACCGGGCCCTGGCCGACCTGCGCGGGCTACGGCTGGCCGAGCCCACGCACCCCGGGGACGTCTACCTCGGCGCCGGGGTGCCCTGGTTCCTCACCCTGTTCGGACGGGACAGCCTCTGGGCCGCCCGGATGATGCTGCCGCTCGGCACCGACCTGGCCGCCGGCACGCTCCGGGTCCTCGCCCGCCGGCAGGGCGTCCGGGTCGACCCGGCCACCGGCGAGGCGCCCGGCAAGATCCTGCACGAGCTGCGCCGGCACGAGTTCACCCTGGCCGACGAGGGGCTGCGGCTGCGGCTGCCGCCCGCCTACTACGGCACGGTCGACGCCACCATGCTCTGGGTGAACCTGCTGCACGACGCCTGGCGCTGGGGTCTCCCCGCCGATCAGGTCGAGCCCCTGCTGCCGCACCTGGAGGCCGCGCTCGGCTGGCTCGGCGAGCACGCCGACGCCGACGGCGACGGCTTCGTCGAGTACGTCGACACCACCGGCCACGGCCTGGCCAACCAGGGCTGGAAGGACTCCGGCGACGCGGTCCGCTTCCGCGACGGGCGGCTGGCCGACCCGCCCATCGTGCTGGCCGAAGTGCAGGGGTACGCGTACCAGGCGGCGGTGAACGGGGCGGACCTGCTCGACGCCTTCGGCCGGCCCGGCGGCGACCGCTGGCGCGGGTACGCCGACCGGCTCGCCCGGCGGTTCCGCGAGGCGTTCTGGGTCGACGGCCGGTACGGTCCCCAGCCCGCCCTGGCACTGGACCGGGACAAGCGCCCGGTCGACTCGCTGACCAGCAACATCGGCCACCTGCTCGGCACCGGGCTGCTGTCGGACACCGAGTCGGGGCAGGTGGCGGCGTTGCTCTCCACCGAGGCCCTGGCCGGCGGCTTCGGGCTGCGCACGATGTCCACCGACGACGCCGGGTTCAGCCCGCTGTCGTACCACTGCGGCTCGATCTGGGCGCACGACACCGCGATCGTGCTGGGCGGGCTGGCCCGGGCCGGGCACCGGGAGGCCGCGCTCCGCCTGGCCGAGGGCCTGCTCGGCGCCGCCGAGACGTTCGACTACCGCCTCCCCGAGCTGTACGGCGGGGACGACCGGGCGGTGCTCGGCCGACCCGTGCCGTACCCGGCGGCCTGCCATCCGCAGGCCTGGTCGGCGGCGGCCGCGGTGCTGCTGCTCCAGGCCGGCGTCGGGCTCTACCCCGACGTGCCGGGCGGCCGGGTGCGCCTGGACCCGCTGGCCGGCCCCGAGTTCGGCGCCCTCGCCGCCGAGGGTCTGCGGATCGCCGGCACCCCGGTGACGGTGACGGTCGACCGCACCGGCCACCCCACCCTCACCGGCCTCCCCACCGGACTGACCCTGACCCCTCCCCGGGTCCCCACCCCCCGCCCCCCGGCCGACACCCCCTCGCCCGCAGCGGGTTGATCAAGGAGTTCGCGTCAGGGTTCGGCCCTCCTGCGACGCGAACTCCTTGATCAATGGAGTGGGCGCGGAGTGCGTCCGGGATGTGGGTGCGTTTGTCGTCGCTGGAGCGACGACAAACGCACCCGGAGGGCGTGGCTCAGGCGGAGGCGAGTTCGGCGACCACCTCGTCGTCCTCCATGCCGGTGGGGTGGAAGCCGAGGGAGCGGTAGAGGGCGGCGGCCGAAGTGTTGTCGGGGTGGTAGCTGAGGCGGATCGGCTCACCGGCGGTGGCGAGCCAGTCCACGAGGCTGCGCACGGCCGCCCGGCCCACTCCGCGGTCCTGCTCGGCGGCGTCGATCACCATGCCGCCGATCCAGCGGGAGCCGTCGTCGTCCACACCCCACATGACGTGCCCGACCACCGTCTCGTCCGCGTACACGGCGAGCGAGGTCCACACCTCGGACCGCATGGTCAGCACCAGGTAGCGGGCGGCCAGGGCGGGCACCCAGGCTCGCTGGTCGTCGCGGGGCGCGACGTCCGCCACGGCCCGCCAGTTGTCGTCGTCCACCGGCCGCAGCGTCACCTGGCGACCAGCGCGGTCGCGCATCCCGGAATCGATCACGCGGGTGAGCCTAGGCGCGACCCACCCGCGCGACGACCGCTTTCCGCCGTCAGCCCGCCGCCGCGGCGTCCAGGAAGGGACGCGGGTCGCCCGCGCCGAGGTCGGTGATCCCCGCGCTGTGCAGGGCGCCGATGGCGAGGGTACGCCGGACCGCCGCGAAGGTGATCACGTGACCGATGGTCCCGCCCAGGGTGTGGCTGGTGGGCGGCGTGCAGGTCGTGTCGACGAAGGTGTCCGCGAGCGTCCCGTCGGCCAGCGTCCGGGCCACGAAGGCTCGCCAGTCCCGCCCGGCGACCGCGTGCCGGGCGGCCAGCCCGGTCACCGACCGGTCGCTCTCGTCCGGCCACGCGCCGCCGCGCAACGCCGAGAGCCAGTGCTCCTCCTGCGTGACCATCGCGTTGATCAGCGAACGGAGGGTCGGCCGCTCGTCGATGGTCTCCACCGACACCGTGATGGGCCGGTCGAGCATTTCCGCGTCCAGCGTGCCGGCGCGCTGGATGATCGCGGTGAGCGTGTCGACGTGGTGGTCGACCAGGTGCTGGAGGACGTTCATCGGAGTCTCCTGGTGGGCAGCCGGCAGCCGCAGGCCGCCGGGAGGCTGAAAGTGGACGCCGCTGGGGCAGGGCAGCTCCAGCTCGCGGAAGGTGAGCGGCGGACACCGCCGGACCGCGGTCGGGGCCATCCCGTACGACCGCTGGAACGCGCGGGTGAACGCCTCGTGCGAGCCGTACCCGGCCTCGACGGCGATGTCGAGCACGGTCCGGTCGCTGGTGGTGAGCCGGTGCGCCGCGCGTTCCAGCAGCAGCCGGCGCCGCAGGGCACCGGGCGGCTCGCCGGTGGCGGCGGCGACCAGCCGGTCGAAGTGGAAGCGGGACAGATGGGCCCGGGCCGCGACGTCCGCCGGGCTGACCGTCGGGTCGTCGAGCGCGACCTGCAGCGAATCGAGGATTCCGGTGAGCCCGTCCGTCGAGGTCATGCGTCCAGCCTGCACCCCAGGGCCGGCCCCGTGCCTGATCGCCGTTGCGGACCTGCGTGCGAGCCTCGGCCCGCGGTCGACCGGACGCGCCGCGGCCGGCCCCGGACCGTGGCCGCCACGGACGCGCGACGGCCGGCCGTCCCAGCGTGGTACGGCCGGCCGGCAGCCGGGCGGGCGGGGTGGCTCAGTCGAGCAGCGGGTCCAGGCCGACGGTGAGGCCCGGCCGGTTGCGCACGGCGCGCACGGCGAGCAGCACGCCGGGCATGAACGACGCCCGGTCCAGCGAGTCGTGCCGGATGGTCAGCGTCTCGCCGGTGGTGCCGAAGAGCACCTCCTGGTGGGCGACCAGGCCGGCCGCGCGGACGGCGTGCACGCGGATCCCGTCGATCTCGGCGCCGCGGGCGCCGGGCACCTCGTCCTTGGTGGCGTCCGGGGCGGGGCCGAGACCGGCCCCGGCGCGGGCCTGCGCGATCAGCCGGGCGGTGTGCGTGGCGGTGCCGCTGGGGGCGTCCAGTTTGCGGGGGTGGTGCTGCTCGATGATCTCGACCGACTCGAAGTGCCGGGCCGCCTTCGCGGCGAACTGCATCATCAGCACCGCGCCGATGCCGAAGTTGGGCGCGATCACGACGCCCACCCCGGGCCTGCCCGCCAGCCAGCCGCGCACCCGCTCCAGGCGCTGGCCGGTGAAGCCGGTGGTGCCGACCACGGCGTTGATGCCCTGGCCGATGCACCAGTCCAGGTTGTCCATGACGACGTCGGGGGTGGTGAAGTCGACGACCACCTCGGCGCCGGCGTCGGCGGCCTTGGCCAGCGGATCGCCCTGGTCGATCATCGCCACCAGGTCCAGGTCGGCGGCCGCGTCGACCGCCCTGCAGACCTCCATGCCCATCCGGCCGCGGGCGCCCAGCACGGCGACCCGGGTCGGCTCGGCCGGGTTCTTCTCCTGCTCGTCAGTCACGGGGCACAACCTATCCCAATCGGGACGCCGCCACCCTGGCGGTCGGCCGCCGTCCCACCCCGCGATCATGATCGATTTGAGCTGCGGCAACTCGGGCCCTTGCCGGCTGCGGACACCCCGATCTGCCGCATCCCGCCCCGAGCACCAAGGCCGGCGAGAGGGGTCAGGCGGAGAAGGCGGACTCGTCGAAGGGGCCGACCACCGCGAGGGACATCGGCCGGCCGAGCAGGTCGGCGGCGAGCGCGTTCACCTCGTCCAGGGTGACCGCGTCGACCCGGGCGAGCAGCTCGTCCACCGGCATCAGGTTGCCGTAGAGCAGCTCACCCTTGGCCAGCCGGCTCATCCGGGAGCCGGTGTCCTCCAGGCCGAGGACGAAGGAGCCCTTGCTCATCCCCTTGCCCCGGGCCAGTTCGGTCGCGGTGATCCCACCGGCGGCCACCTTGGCCAGCTCGGCCCGGGTCAGCTCCAGCACCTCGTCCACCTTGCCCGGGGCGCAGCCGGCGTAGACGGCGAACAGCCCGCTGTCGGCGTACTGGCTGGCGTACGAGTAGACCGAGTAGGCCAGGCCGCGCTGCTCGCGGATCTCCTGGAACAGCCGGCTGGACATGCCGCCGCCGAGCACGTTGTTGAGCACGCCGAGGGCGAAGCGCCGCTCATCGAGGCGGTCGATGCCGGGGCAGCCGAGGATGACGTGCGCCTGCTCGGTCTCCTTCGGCTCGACCAGGGTGGCGGCCGGCTTGGTGCGTACGGCCGGGGTGGCCGACCGGTGCGCGGCCGGCACCGCCGGGTCGGTGTCCAGCGGGGTGCCGCGCAGCGCCTGCCGGACCAGCTTGACCACGGCGGCGTGGTCGAGGTTCCCGGCGGCGGCGATGACGATCTGGGGAGGGGTGTAGCGGCGACGGTAGAAGCTCTGGATCTGCCGCCGGGTCATCGGGGTGACCGTCTCCTCGGTGCCGGAGATCAGCCGGCCGAGGGGGTGGTCGCCGTAGACGGCGCGGGCGAACAGGTCGTGCACCTCGTCGCCGGGCTCGTCGTCGTGCATCGCGATCTCTTCGAGGATTACGCCGCGCTCGGTCTCCACGTCGGGAGCGGCCAGCACGGAGTCGGCGACCAGGTCGCACATGACGTCGATGGCCAGCGGCAGGTCCTCGTCCAGCACGCGGGCGTAGTAGCAGGTGTATTCCTTCGTGGTGAAGGCGTTGGTCTCGCCGCCCACCGCCTCGATCTCGGCGGAGATGTCCAGCGCGGTGCGCTTCCGGGTGCCCTTGAACAGCAGGTGCTCCAGGAAGTGCGCCGCGCCGGCCTGCGGCCCGGTCTCGTCCCGGGAGCCGACGGCGACCCAGATGCCGAACGAGACGCTGCGCATCGCCGGGATCGCCTCGGTGAGCACGCGCAGCCCGCTGGGCAGGACCGTACGGCGGACGGTGCCGCCGAGCGGGTCCTCGCTCAGCGTGCGGGTGACCGCCCGGGTCGACCCGCCGGCGCCGGACGGCGCCACCCCCCGTCGCGCCGCAGGGAAAGACGAACGCCGGGTCCGGCTCACGAAGACCTGCTCTCAGTACGACGAGGGGTGGGGGTCACGGACGACGGCTCCGGGCACGGCACCGGGCCGGACCGGAGATGTCGCAGGCCGGGCGACGCCGTCAGCGTCGCCCGGCCTGTCGGTGGATCAGCTGTGCCGGGTCCGGCGACGCGGACGGGAGTCGCCGCCGCCCTCGCCACCCTCACCGCGCTCCGGACGGCCGCCGCGCTCGCGGTCGCCCCGGTCGCGCGGGCCACGGTCGCCGCGGTCGCGGCCGGCCGGACGCTCGCCACCGGCGGCCTCGCCACCGGCGGCCTCGCCGGCGGCCGGCGCCTCGGCGCCCTCCGGGCGGACCTTGTCCAGGTAGATCTTGCCGCGCTGGTCGATGTCGGCGATCTCCACCTCGACCTTGTCGCCGACGTTGAGGAAGTCCTCGACCTTCTCGACCCGCTTGCCGTCGCCCACCTTGGAGATGTGCAGCAGGCCGTCGCGGCCCGGCAGGAGCGAGATGAAGGCGCCGAACGCGGCGGTCTTCACCACGGTGCCGAGGAATCGGTCGCCCATCTTCGGCAGGGTCGGGTTGGCGATCGCGTTGATCCGCTCGACCGCAGCCTGGGCCGACGGGCCGTTGGTCGCGCCGACGTAGATGGTGCCGTCGTCCTCGATCGAGATCTCGGCGCCGGTCTCGTCCTGAATGGCGTTGATGGTCTGGCCCTTCGGGCCGATCACCATGCCGATCTTGTCGACCGGGATCTTGACGGTGGTGACCCGCGGGGCGTAGTCCGACATCTCGGCCGGGGCCTCGATCGCGGACTGCATCACGTCGAGGATGGTCTGCCGGGCCTCGTTCGCCTGCTGGAGCGCGGCGGCCAGCACGTCCGACGGGATGCCGTTGAGCTTGGTGTCGAGCTGCAGCGCGGTGACGAAGTCCCGGGTGCCGGCGACCTTGAAGTCCATGTCGCCGAACGCGTCCTCGGCGCCGAGGATGTCGGTCAGCGTCACGTACTCGGTCTTGCCCTCGACCTCGTCCGAGATGAGACCCATGGCGATGCCGGCGACCGGCGCCTTCAGCGGCACACCGGCGCTGAGCAGGCCCAGCGTCGAGGCGCAGACCGAACCCATCGAGGTGGAGCCGTTGGAGCCGAGCGCCTCGGAGACCTGCCGGATGGCGTACGGGAACTCCTCGCGCGACGGCAGCACCGGGATCAGCGCCCGCTCGGCCAGCGCGCCGTGGCCGATCTCGCGCCGCTTCGGCGAACCGACCCGACCGGTCTCACCGGTGGAGTACGGCGGGAAGTTGTAGTTGTGCATGTAGCGCTTGCGGTTCTCCGGGGACAGGGTGTCCACCATCTGCTCCATGCGCAGCATGTTCAGCGTGGTGACGCCCAGGATCTGGGTCTCGCCCCGCTCGAAGAGCGCCGAGCCGTGCACGCGCGGCAGCACGCCGACCTCGGCGGTCAGCGGACGGATGTCGCGCGGGCCGCGGCCGTCGATCCGGACCTGCTCGCGCAGCACCCGGTTGCGGACCTCGGACTTGGTCAGCGACCGGAAGGCGGCGCTGAGCTCCTTCTCCCGGCCCTCGAAGCGCGGGCCGAGCTCCTCGGCGACCTTGGCCTTGACCCGGTCCAGGGCCTCCTCGCGGTCATGCTTGCCGGCGATCTTGAGGGCCTCGGCGACCTCGGCGCGGACCAGGTCGGCCACCGCGTCGTACGCGTCGTCCTGGTAGTCCAGGAAGACCGGGAACTCGGCGACCGGCTTGGCGGCCACCTCGGCCAGCTCGCTCTGCGCGCGGCACAGCTCGCGGATCGCCGGCTTCGCGGCCTCCAGGCCGCTGGCCACGATCTCCTCGGTCGGGGCGGTGGCGCCGCCCGCGATCAGGGTCACGGCGTTCGGCGTCGCCTCGGCCTCGACCATCATGATCGCGACGTCGCCGTCGGCCAGCGCCCGGCCGGCCACGACCATGTCGAAGGTGGCTCGGGCCAGCTCCTCCAGGGTCGGGAAGGCGACCCACTGGCCGTCGATGTGCGCGACCCGGGTGGCCCCGATCGGGCCGGAGAACGGCAGGCCGGAAAGCTTGGTCGACATCGAGGCGGCGTTGATCGCCACGACGTCGTACGGGTGCTGCGGGTCGAGCGCCAGCACGGTCTCGACGACCTGGACCTCGTTGCGCAGGCCCTTGACGAACGACGGGCGCAGCGGTCGGTCGATCAGGCGGCAGGTGAGGATGGCGTCCTCACTGGGCCGACCCTCGCGGCGGAAGAACGAGCCGGGGATCCGGCCAGCGGCGTACATCCGCTCCTCGACATCGACGGTCAGCGGGAAGAAGTCGAACTGCTCCTTCGGCTGCTTGCCGGCGGTGGTGGCGGAGAGGACGACCGTCTCGCCGAGTTGGGCGATGACGGAGCCGGCGGCCTGGCGGGCCAGCCGGCCGGTGGAGAAGGTGATCTCCCGGGTGCCGAAGGACCCGTTGTCGATCACGGCGGTGCGGGATTCGGTGCCGAGTCTGGTCTCGGTCATGTGCTGTCGTGCTCCTTCGCGTCGTGGGCCCGCGACACGGGAGCTGCTCGGACGGCCGGTCTTCGATCGAAGCGCCCGGGTGACCGGCGGATGCCGGGGTGCCCGGAGGCCACTACCGGAGACCGGTACGCCGACCGGCTCCCTCTCAGGTGGTCGCCTGGCCCGGTTCGTTCAGTGGTACCGGAACGGGGGAGCGGCCGCAGGCCACTCCCCCGTCAGGTCACCGGCGCAGGCCGAGCCGCTCGATGAGCGACCGGTAGCGGCTGATGTCCTTCTTCTGGACGTAGTTGAGCAGCCGACGGCGACGGCCGACCAGCAGCAGCAGCCCACGGCGGCTGTGGTGGTCGTGCTTGTGCACCTTCAGGTGCTCGGTGAGCTCGGCGATCCGCTTGGTGAGGACCGCGACCTGCACCTCCGGCGAACCGGTGTCGCCCTCGGCGGTCGCGTACTCCGCGCGGATCTTGGCCTTGGCTTCCTGGTCGAGCGCCATGTTCTCCCTGTTTCGTGGGTCGTTCGATGAGATCCGTCGGAGCGGTCATAGCGACCGGGGGACGGACCGGTTCCTCGCACCCGCGGCGTCGTGCAGGCACGCGAGGCCCCGAGTCGGTCAGCCGACGTCCCTGCCAGACTACCAGCCCACCCCGGGCGCACCCGGTCAAGGTCGGTAAGCGGGTCAGGACACCGCCCGCCGGGTGCGCTCCACGTCCTCGGCGATCTGGGCCACCAACGGCTCGATCGAGTCGTACGTCCGTTGTTCCCGCAGGTGTGCCACGAAGTCCAGGGCCAGCCGCTCGCCGTACAGGTCGCCGGTGAAGTCCAGCGCGTACGCCTCCACCCGGCGCTCCCGGCCGGAGAAGGTCGGGTTGGTGCCGATCGACACGGCCGCGGCGAGCGGCTCGGCGCCCCGGCGGACCAGCCGGGCGGCGTAGACCCCGTCGGCGGGGACCGCGGCGTAGCGGTGGCAGAGCAGGTTGGCGGTGGGGTAGCCCAGCTCACGTCCGCGCTGGTCACCGCGGACCACCACGCCCTCGACCCGGTGCGGGCGGCCGAGGGCGTCGGCCGCCGCGGTCACGTCGCCGGCGTCGACGCAGGAGCGGATGTACGTGGAGGAGAAGACCGTCCCCGCCTCGGCGACCAGCGGCGCGCCCTGCACCGCGAAGCCGAAGGTGCGGCCGAGCCGCTCCAGCAGGGCCACGTCGCCGGCCGCCTTGTGCCCGAACCGGAAGTTGGCGCCGACCACCACCAGCGCGGCGTGCAGGTGCTCGACCAGGATGTCGTGCACGAACGCCTCGGCGGGCAGTCGGGAGAACTCCGGGGTGAACGGCACCACGCAGAGCACGTCGACGCCGAGCGCCTCGATCAGCTCCGCTTTGCGGGCCGGCTCGGTGAGCACCGCCGGGTGGGAGCCGGGCCGGACCACCTCGGCCGGGTGCGGGTCGAAGGTGACCACCACCGACTTGACGCCCAACTCCCGGGCGCGCGCCACGGCGTGCCCGATGGTGGCCTGGTGCCCCTTGTGCACCCCGTCGAAGACGCCGATGGTGACCACCGAACGGCCCCAGCCGCCAGGTGCCGCCTCGTACCCCCGCCACCGCTGCATTCCCGCTCCTCCCCTGCTCGCCACGTGCTCCGCGCCGCCGCCGTCAGGCCGGGGCCAGCACGATCTCCGCGCGGGCCCGGCCGTCCCGCTCGCTGACGATAGCGATCAGCCCGCCGTCGGGGCCGAACACCGCGTACGGCCCGGTGATGCCGGCCGGGTCCAGCGGACCGCCGTGGGAGAGGATCTTCGCCTCCTCCGGCGTGGCGTCCCGGCGCGGGAAGAACCGGTCGGCGGCGGCGTCCAGCGGCAGGTTGACCACGTCGGGCGCGCGCCGTTCCAGCTCGTCGAGGGTGGCCGCCTCGGCCAGCGGGAAGCCGCCGACCGCGGTGCGGCGCAGCGCGGTCAGGTGGCCACCGACCCCGAGGGCCAGGCCCGCGTCCCGGGCGATGGCCCGGATGTACGTCCCGGACGAGCAGGTCACGTCCACGTCCACGTCCACCACGTCCGGGGCGTCCCGACGGATCGCCAGGACGGCCAGCCGGGAGACGGTGACCCGGCGGGCGGGCAACTCGACGCTCTCCCCCTCGCGGACCCGCTTGTACGCCCGCTCGCCGTTGATCTTGATGGCGCTCACCGCGCTCGGCACCTGGTCGATCTCGCCGGTGAGCGCGGCGAGCGCGACCCGGACCGCGTCGTCGGTGACGCCGACGGTGGACGCGGTGGCGATGACGTCGCCCTCGGCGTCGTCGGTGACCGTGGCCTGGCCGAGCCGGATCGTCGCGGTGTAGCTCTTGCCGGCGCCGATCACGTAGGTGAGCAGCCGGGTGGCCCGCCCCACACCGATCACCAGCACCCCGGTGGCCATCGGATCCAGCGTTCCCCCGTGCCCCACCCGCCGGGTACGCGCCAGCCGCCGGATCCGCGCCACCACGTCGTGCGACGTCATACCGGCCGGCTTGTCGACCACGATCAGACCGTCTGTGCTCACGGCCGCCAAGCCTGCCAGACCCCGGCTCCGGGCCGGGCGGGGGATACCGCGCGGGGCGGCGAAGTGTCAGAGTCAGGGACACCTCGCCCATTTCGTGCATCGGGGAACCGCGATGACCGACGATCGGCCGGACGCCACCGCACCGCGCAGACCCGACCCGCCGGTCCCCCACGCGGGCGGGCCGGGCCCCGCCCCGGCGTGGCCGCGCCAGCCGCCCGCCGACGCCGGGCCGAGCCGGGACGACCGGTTGCGCAGCCGCCTGGCCCGGCACTCCGGGTCGCTGCTGACCGGCGTGACGGTACTGCTGCTCCTCGCGTTCGTCGGGGTGGTCGGCGTCGCCGTGCTGGTGTCGATGCCGCAATCCGACGGGCGGCCGGTGGTCTACCCGACGATCAGCCGGCCCGCCGCCGAGCCGGCCGCCACGTCCGCGTCGACACCCCCGGCGGCCGGTCCGTTCGACGGCACTCCGGCCGCCGCGTTCCGGCACGGGCAGGCGGGGATCGCCCTGCCGGCCGCGAAGCGGACCGGTCCGTTCACCGAGCAGCAGGTGGCGGCCGCGCTGGCGAAGGTCCGCACCGCCCTGGTGACCGCGCGGCTGGACCGCCGGTTCATGACCACGACGGACGCCGAGCCGTTCATCCGGCAGTTCGCCCGGGATGCCCGCGCCGACCTGCGCAAGGACTTCGCCTCCGACACCTTCGCCGCGTACGCCACCCGGCTGGCGCCGGGCGCCCGGCTCACCGCCGACCAGCCCCGGGTGAAGGGGCGGATCAGCTACCGCGCCACCAGGGACGCCGACGGCATCCGGATCCTGGCGGTCACCACCAACTTCGTCTGGGCGTACGCCTTTCCGACCGACAGCACGGCGCCGGGCGACGGGTTGGTCGTGGTGCACGACACGGTGGTCTGGAGCGTGCCGCATCCCGACGACGTCAGCCGCGGCTCGAACGGGTTGTGGATCGAGAAGGCGGACTCCTACGCCGCCAACATCGACTGCGCGGCCTTCGACAAGGGCCTGCTCGACCTGGGCGGGCCCAGTTACGGCGGCGCGGACGACCCGAACCCGGACGCGGTCTTCGACCCGGACAAGACGCTGGACCTGCCGGACACCTGCTGAGGCGTACCGGGAACCTCAGCGGACCGCGCCGACCACCGCCCAGCCGCCGGAGCGCAGCCGCAGCAGCAGCGCGACCAGCCGGAGCACCACGAACAGGGTCAGCCCGGCCCAGATCCCGCCGAGACCGAGGTCGAACCCGTACGCCAGCCAGATGGCCGGCAGGAAGCCGCCCAGCGCCGCCACGATGGTGAGGTTGCGCAGGTAGCGGACGTCCCCCGCGCCGATCAGCACGCCGTCGAGGGCGAACACCACGCCGCCGATCGGCTGCAGCGCGACGAACCAGGGCCAGGCGATCATGGCCTGCTCGCGTACCTGCGGGTCGGAGCTGAACCAGGACGGCACCAGGCCGGCGCCGGCGGCGATCAGCACCGCGAAGGCCACGCCGCAGAGGCCGCCGAGCAGGGCGATCCGGCGGGCGAGGAACCGGGCGCCGGCCGCGTCACCCGCGCCGAGCGCGGCCCCGATCAGCGCCTGCGCGGCGATCGCGAGGGCGTCCAGCACCAACGCGGTGAAGAACCAGAGCTGTACGGCGATCTGGTGGGCGCCGACCGCGGCGGCGCCGAACCGGGCCGCGACCGCGGTGGCGGACAGGAAGCTCGCCTGGAAGGCGACGCCCCGGATGAGCAGATCCCGGCTCAACACGAGCTGCTGGCGGATCATCCGGGGGCGGGGGCGCAGGGAGACCCGTTCGCGCACCAGCGCCGCCGCGAAGAGGCCGCCGGAGAGGGTCTGCGCGACGGCGTTCGCCACCGCCGAACCGGCCAGCCCCAGCCCGGCCGGGTAGACCAGCAGCGGGCAGAGCAGCGCGGAGAGCAGGTTGGGCGCGAGCACGAAGAGCAGCGGTCGGCGGGTGTCCTGGATGCCGCGCAGCCAGCCGTTGCCGGCGGCGGCGAGCAGCAGGCCGGGCGCGCCGAGCGCCGCGATCCGCAGCCACGCCGCGGCCTCGTCCGCCACCGCGCCCGGGCCGCCGACGAGGGTACGCGCCAGCCATCCGCCGCCGATCCCGATGGCGAGCGCCACCAGCACGCCGACGGTCACCGCGAGCCAGGACGCCTGCACGCCCTCGGCCACCGCGGCGGCCCGGTCCCCCGAGCCGAACCGGCGGGCCGACCGCCCCGTCGTGCCGTACGCGACGACGGTGCCGAGCCAGGCGGTCAGCGTCATCACCGTGCCGCCGACGGCGAGCGCGGCGAGCGGGACGCGGCCCAGGTGCCCGACCACCGCCGTGTCGACCAGCACGTAGAGCGGCTCGGCGGCGAGCACCACCAGTGCGGGCAGGGCGAGCGCGGCGATCCGGCGGGGTGTGGCGGCGGGGGCGGAGGTGGCGGTCTGGCTCATCGCCGCCGATCCTGGCACGCGTCAGGTAAGGGACGCAAGCCTCTGCATCACTTACCTCTCCGTACCGGGACGACCCGCCCGTGCGGCGTCGTACCGTGAGGCCATGACGGCCAGCGGCGACCCGATCGTCAACGGCGCCGACCCGGCCTGGTGGCGCCGGGTCTTCGGGGAACTGCTCGGCACGTTCTTCCTGGTGCTGGTCTCGGTCGGCCCCGGGGTGGTGAACCAGCGGATCGGCGCCGAGGTGGTGAGCCGGACCGCCGCCGTGGTCGCCCCCGGGCTGATGCTCGCCTCGATCATCCTGTTCATGGGCGCGGTCTCCGGCGCCCACCTGAACCCCTCGATCACCCTCGCCTTCGCGCTGCGCCGGGACTTCCCCTGGCGGCGCGTGCCCGGCTACCTGGCCGCCCAGTTCACCGGGGCGGTGGCCGCGGCCGGCCTGCTGGCCGGGCTGCTCGGCGGACACGGCACCGCCGGCCTGACCGTGCCCGGACCGGGCATCGGCGCTCCGCTCGCGCTGGTCTGGGAGCTGGTCCTCACCGTCGGGCTGATCAGCACCGTCCTCGGCACTGCCTCCGGCGCGCAGAACGTCGGGCCCCTCGCCGCCGTGGCGGTCGGCGGCTACCTGGCGCTCGGCGGGCTCTGGGCCTCACCGTTGACCGGGGCGTCGATGAACATCGTCCGCTCCCTCGGCCCGGCCCTGGTCTACGGGCAACCCCGGGCCTGGTGGGCGTACCTGCTCGGGCCGCTCCTCGCGGTCCCGGTGGCCGTCGGCGTGGCCGCCCTTCTCCGCGGCCGCGGCGGCGGCCGCACCAGCCGCCGCATGGCCCAGGGCACCGTCCCACCGTCCGCCACTGACCCGACCACTCGATCATGAGGTTGGCGGCAGTTTAGAAGATCGACACCGCCGCCAACCTCATGATCAACGCGGAGCGGCGGGGAGGATGGCGAGGGTGGCGAGGAAACGGCGGGTGTCGGCGGGGGTGCGGAGGCGGAGCACCGGGAGATCCGGCGCGATCGTGCGGGCGGCGGCCAGGACCCGTGGGCGGGAGCGGCGGGGATACGCCGAGATGTAGCGGAGGAACGGGAGGTCGAGCTGCTCGGGGCAGCCCTCGGGGAGGTCGGGCCGGGGCGTGGCGCGGTACGTCCAGCGGCGGCGAAGCACCCGGAACAGGCAGCGCAGTCGGGACGGGTCGCAGAGCACCAGCAGGTCCGCACGAGGCAGACGGAGATCGAGGGTGCTGCCGTAGTTGCCGTCCATCACCCAGGCCGGGCGGTCGGCGAGCGCGGTCACCTCAATGCGGAAGTCGGCCTCGGCGGGGGCGGCCCAGCCCGCGCGCCAGTAGTGCCGGTCGAGGTGGATCAGGGGAAGGTCGAGCCGTCGGGCGAGCTCACGGGCGAGGGTGCTCTTGCCGGCGCCCGAGCTGCCAACGATCAGGATGCGGCGCACCGGGCGACGGTAGCGCCGGGGACGTCGGGCGGGAAGGCAGGCGACCGGTGCGGCGGTGACGTCGGTCCAGCCGGCGTCACCGCCGGACGGCCAGCTGCGACGACTTCAGCTCGGCGCGTCTGGTGCCGCGCTGCGACCTGAAGCCCGTCGTCACTGACGGGTGTCCATCGACGTCTGCAGCGCGCGGCGCATCTGCTCGCGCGCCTCGTCGGTGGTGGTCTCGGTCTGCGGCTTGTGCTTGGTCGCCATCGGAGTTTCCTTCCAGGGTGCGGACCACCGGCACGGTGGCCCTTACGGGCGCCCGACAACTCCAGCTCGGCGCTACGACGACTTCAGCTCGGCGCGTCTGACGCCGCGCCGCGACCTGAAGCCCTCGCTGGAGCCGTCGGCCTGCTGAGCGCGCCCGGCAGCGGTCCGGGATCACCGGAGCGGCTCGCCTGGCGGCGTGAGCCCGGGTCGGTCTGACCCTGGAGGGAGGCGGCACCGGGTGTGGCGCCACCGCCCGTGACCAGCGCCGGAGAGCGCCGGTCACGCACCCAAGTTAACGTTCATTTTCCACATGCTGCCCACTGTTCCCGCGATACGGACACGGGCAGCGGCGGCTCAGCGGGCCAGGAAATGCCAGCCCAGCCACCACCAGAAGCCGAACAGACCGATCCGGCCCACCGGCACCGGCCCGACCTCGTAGCGCATGACGAAGGCGCAGACGTCGGCGAGGGACGGAATCCGCGCCCACTCCCGTCGGGCGGCCCACTCGACGGCCGCGAAGAGCAGCAGCGCGGCCAGGAAGCCGCCGATCGCCAGGGCGCGCATCACCGGCGGACCAGTCCCCAGAACGCGGACAGCCAGCCGAACCAGGCCGCCGAGCGGACCAGGTGGTCCTCCAGCAACGGGTCGGCCAGCAGGGAGAAGGTGGGGAACTCGTCCCCCACCGACACCACGAAGGTCACCCCCTCGAACACCCCGAAGACGGTGACCGGCAGCAGCCACCAGACCGCGCCCCGGGGCAACCGGCGGGGGGCGGGCCGGCGCGGCACCCGGTTGCTGAGGCCGATCCAGATCAGCGCGCCACCGGTGCCGAGGGTGTAGAGGTTGGCCTGCGCGGAGAAGGACGGGAGCTGGCCGCCCACCAGGGAGAGGCAGATCAGCACCGGCACGGAGACGATCGGGCGGTCCCAGGCTCGGGGCGCCTCGACGGTGAGCTCTCGGGGGTGATCCATCTCCCGATTGTCCTCAGCGTCACGGAGCGCGGGAAGAGCGGCACGCCCCGGAGTGATCCCTGATCTCAGCCGGTCAGCAGGGCGCCGACCAGTTCGGCGCGGATCCGGTCCACCACCTCGTCGACGCTGCCCCGACCGGTGAAACCGGCCGCGAACCGGTGGCCGCCGCCGCCGAGGGCCACCGCCACCGCGCTGACGTCCACCGCGCCCTTGCTGCGCAGCGAGACCGCCCACTCGGCCGCGGTCACCTGCTTCAGCACGCAACTCACGTCCGCCTCGGCGGTGCAGCGGACCGAGTCGATCAGCGCCTCCAGGACGTACGCCGGCTGGTCGTGCCGGGCCAGGTCCGCCCGGGTGGCGTACGTCCAGACCAGCCCACGCCCGGCGGCGGCCGCCGGCTCCAGCCGGGCGCGGACCAGCACCTCGCCGAAGAGCCGGACCGCGCCGAACGGCCGGGTGTCGAAGATCCGCCGGGAGATGTCCCCGGGGCGGATGCCGGTGGCCAGCAGCCGGGCGGCCATCTCGTGCACGGCCGGGGTGGTGGCCTCGAAGCGGAACGAGCCGGTGTCGGTGCTCAGCGCCACGTAGAGGCAGGTCGCGATCTCCGCGTCCAGCGGCACCCCGAGGCGGTCCAGCAGCCCCTCGGCGACCACCGAGGTGGCCGCCGCGTGCGGGTCGACCAGGTGGATGCCGCCGAATCGGGTGTTGGAGGCGTGATGGTCCAGCACCAGCGTCGCGCCGGCCTTGTCCAGCCGGTCGACCAGGTCACCCAGCCGGGACTCGCTGGCCGCGTCGAAGCAGATCACCAGATCCGGATCCGGGTACGCCTCGTCCTGCGGGACCAGCAGCTCCAGGCCGGGCAGCCAGCGGAACGGCTCGGGCACCCCCGGCGGCCCGGGGAAGGTCGCCTGGAGGTGCCGCACGCCGAACCGGCGCAGGCCCAGCGCGAAGCCGAGCATGCTGCCCAGCGCGTCGCCGTCCGGGTTGATGTGGCAGATCAGCAGCACCCGGGCGTCGGCGGGGAGCCCGCGTACCGCCGCGACGGCGGCCGCCCAGTCGGCGTCGGTCGGGCCGGCCGACACGCCGCCCTCGGCGGGTGCGGTCACCGGCCGACGCCGCCGCGCGGCTCGTCGTCGTCCTCGGTCTCGTCGTCGGAGTCCTCGACGTCCTCGGCCTCCACCCGGTACGGCTGGGCCTCGCCCGCGTACTGCGCGTGGGCGGCCAGCCGCTGCACCTCGGCGTCGGCGGTCCGGGCTGCGGCGAGCAGGTCGTCGATGTGCTTGACCTGGTCCTGCACGTCGTCGAGGACGAAGGTCAGGGTCGGCGAGTGGCGCAGCCCGAGCGCCTTGCCGACGGTGCTGCGCAGCATGCCCTTGGCGCTCTCCAGCGCGGCGGCCGTGCTGGCCTGGGCCGCCGCGTCGCCGAGCACCGTGTAGAAGACCGTGGCGTCGCGCAGGTCGGCGGTGATCCGGGCGTCGGTGATGGTGATCATCCCGAGCCGGGGGTCCTTGATCTGGCTCCGCACCACCGACGCGACCAGTTCACGGATGCGCTCCGCGTGCCGGCGTACCTTGGCCGGATCCGTCATGTCCCCCACCTCCAGGGTCACCCTGCTCCCTACGACGACTCCAGCTCGGCACGTCTGACGCCGCGCCGCTACCGGGAGCCGTCGGCCGGCGCCGACGGCGCGGTGCGCCCCCGGTCCGACCGTCCAACATCTCGAACACTACCCGCGCCGCCCGGCCACCCGCGCAGCGCCGCCGGCTTGCCAGGAAGGGCCCGCTGGCCCCCGGCCGCTCAGTCCTCGGCGCCGTACAGCCGGCGGCGGACCGAGAGCAGCTCGGTCTCCGGCCGGGCGGCGACCAGGCGCTCGCAGGAGTCGAGCACCTCCCGGACGTGCGCCGCCTCCGCGGCCACCACGGCCACCCCGATCTGGGCCCGGCCGTGCAGGTCGAGCGCCCCGACCTCCGCTGCGGACACCTCGAAGCGGCGCAACGCGGCGACGATCGGCCGGACGTACGACCGCTTGGTCTTCAGGGACCGGGAGTCCCCCGGCAGCAACAGGTCGAAGTGCGCGGTTCCCGTGTACACGGCGAGCAACGGTACGGCAGGGCCGCGCCCCGGTCACCCGTTTTCCGACGGCTCCAGGTCGTTGCGCGGCGTCAGACGCGCCGAGCTCAGGTCGCCGGGGCGACGGCCACCAGCACGTCCCGCTCGATCGCCTGGTCGACCCGGTGCGCCAGGCCGAGGTAGCCCGGCCCGTCCACCACCCGCAGGCCGGCGCCGGCCAGCACCGACTCGGCGGCCGCCCGGGGCGCCACGTGGGTGTTCCAGGACAGCCCGAGCGCCCCGCCGGGACGCAGCAGCTCCCGCCAGACCGGCACGGCGGCGGTGAGCAGATCGAGGGGGCTGCGGGACAGGCCCTGTTCGGTGCGGCTGCCGTGGGCCACCCCGTACGGGGCGTCGGTCACGATCACGTCGGCGCAGCGGGGGCGGAGCACTTCCCTGGCCCGGGTGGTGTCGGTGTGCAGCACAGTGACCCGTTGGGTGGCCCCGGCCCGGTGTTCGTCCCGGGAGGGGGCGAGCACCGCCTCGAAACGGCGCGCGACCAGCTTGCGGTCCCGGCGCACCGGCACCGTCTCGGCGGTGTGCTTGAGCCGCTTGCGCCGCAGCCAGGTACGCAGGAACGCCGCGTACGCGTCGACGTCCTTGCCGTCGTGCTCGACACCGATGCCGTCGTAGCCGAACATCAGGGCCTGGTTGAGGGTGGTCCCCCGACCGCAGAGCGGATCGAGGACCACCAGCTGCCGGTCCAGCATCGCGCCGGCCGAGGCGGAGGCGAGCAGGGTGGCGTTGAGCAGCAGCCGGGTGAACTGCTCGTTGGTCTTGCCGGCGTACTTGGGGATGGTGATCAGGTCGGAGTCGTACCGGGCCAGGGGAGACAGCGGCACCGGCCGCAGCAGATCCTCCCCGACCCGCTCGAAGAGCGCGTACGCCGCCGACAGGTTGGCCAGGTAGGCCAGGTCCCGGGCGCCGAGGCCCGGCCCGGGGCTGGCGAAGGTCAGGTACTCGACCCCGCCGATCCGTTCCACCGCGGCGTCCACCGGGGCCGCGTCGAGCACTCCCGAGCCGGCGAAGATCTCCAGCTCGGCGCGGGCCAGCCGGCCGGCGGCGTCGGCGTAGACCCGGTTGGTGGAGGGGGCGAGAAGCAGCGCGTACCTGAGCACGCCGGAGATTGTCCCAGCCTGCGAAAACGGCGACGGCCGGGGCCCGTGGGCCCCGGCCGTCGCCGGTCGTTCACGCCGCTCAGGCGCGCGGCTTCTCCCGCATCTCGAAGGTCTCGATGATGTCGCCGACCTGGACGTTGTTGAAACCGCCCAGCGTCAGACCACACTCGAAGCCCTCGCGGACCTCCGTCGCGTCGTCCTTGAACCGCTTGAGGGAGCTGATCGTGAGGTTGTCCGCCACGACCGCCCCGTCCCGCAGCAGCCGCGCCTTGGCGTTGCGGCGGATGAGGCCGGACCGGACGATACATCCGGAGATGTTGCCGATCTTGGACGAGCGGAAGACGTCGCGGATCTCCGCGGTCCCCAGCTCGACCTCCTCGTACTCCGGCTTGAGCAGCCCCTTGAGCGCGGCGTCGATCTCCTCGATGGCCTGGTAGATGACCGTGTAGTACCGGATCTCCACGCCCTCGCGGTCGGCGATCTCGCGGACCTTGTTCGCGGCCCGCACGTTGAAGCCGATGATCGTGACCGCCTCGGACGAGGCGCTCGCGAGCATGACGTCGCTCTCGGTGATCGCACCCACGCCCCGGTGGATGATCCGAAGCTGGACCTCCTCCGGGATGTCGAGGTTGAACAGCGCGTCCTCGAGGGCCTCCACGGAACCGGAGACGTCGCCCTTGAGCACCAGGTTGAGCGAGGTCTTCTCGCCCTCCTTGAGCTGCTCCATGAGCGTCTCGAGGGTCGCCCGACCACGGGAGTTGGCGAATGCCGCCGCCCGCCGCCGCGCCTGCCGCTGCTCGGCGATCTGCCGCACGGTCCGGTCGTCCTCGGCGGCCAGGAAGGTGTCACCCGCTCCCGGCACCGTGGTCAGACCGAGCACCATGACCGGACGCGCCGGACCGGCCTCGTCGACCGGCTTGCCGTTCTCGTCCAGCATGGCCCGGACCCGGCCGTGCGCCCCACCGGCGACGATCGAGTCGCCGGCCCGGAGGGTGCCCTTCTGCACCAGCACGGTCGCCACCGCACCCCGACCCTTGTCCAGGTGCGCCTCGATCGCGACACCCTGCGCCGGCCCGTCGATCGGAGCGGTCAGCTCCAGCGACGCGTCGGCGGTCAGCAGCACGGCCTCGAGGAGGTCCTCGATGCCGATGCCGGGCTTGGCCGCCACGTTGACGAACATGGTGTCGCCGCCGTACTCCTCGGCGACCAGGCCGTACTCGGTCAGCTGCTGGCGGACCTTGTCCGGGTTCGCCTCGGGCTTGTCGACCTTGTTGACCGCGACCACGATCGGCACGTCCGCCGCCTTGGCGTGGTTGAGCGCCTCGATGGTCTGCGGCATCACGCCGTCGTCGGCCGCCACCACCAGGATCACGATGTCCGTGACCTGGGCACCACGGGCACGCATGGCGGTGAACGCCTCGTGACCCGGGGTGTCGATGAAGGTCACCGCGCGGTCGACGCCCTCGTGCGGGACGTGGACCTGGTAGGCACCGATGTGCTGGGTGATGCCGCCCGCCTCGCCGGCCACGACGTTCGCCTTGCGGATCGCGTCGAGCAGCTTGGTCTTACCGTGGTCGACGTGACCCATGACGGTCACCACCGGCGCACGGCTGACCAGGCGGTCCGCCGCGACCTCGGCGTCGAGGTCGATGTTGAACTGCGCGAGCAGCTCGCGATCCTCGTCCTCCGGGCTGACGATCTGCACGTCGAAACCGAGGTGCTCACCCAGCAGCAGCAGGGTCTCGTCGGAGCACGACTGGGTCGCGGTCACCATCTCGCCCAGGTTGAACATCTCCTGGACCAGCGAACCCGGGTTGGCGTTGATCTTGTCGGCGAAGTCCGACAGCGAGGCGCCACGGGACAACCGGACGACCTGACCCTGACCGCGGGGAGCACCCGAGGACATGGTCGGGGCCGACAGGTTGTCGAACTCCTGTCTGCGCTGCTTCTTGGACTTGCGACCACGGGTCGGCCTGCCACCCGGACGCCCGAAGGCACCCGCGGCGCCGCCGCCACGGCCACGACCGCCACCACCCGGACGACCGGCGCCACCGGCCGGACCACCGGGACGGAAACCGCCACCGGCACCGGCGCCACCGCCGCCGCCACCGGGACCGCCACGGTAGCCACCGCCACCGCCGCCGCCACCGGGACCGCCACGGAAGCCACCGCCACCGCCGCCGCCACCGGGACCGCCACGGAAGCCACCGCCACCGCCGCCGGGACGACCCGCGCCGCCACCGGGACCGCCACGACCGCCACCGGGGCCGCCGGGGCGACCCGTGGTCGGACGCTGGCTCGGCATGGACGCCGGGCTGGGCCGCGGCGGCATGGAGGCCGGGCTGGGCCGCGGCGGCATGCCCGCCGGGCTGGGACGGGGACCGCCCGCACCGGCGGCCGGGGGCCGCTGCTGCTGGCCGCCCTGGATGCCGAACGGGTTGTTACCGGCGCCGCGCGCCGGCGGACGGCCGCCCGGGCGTCCGCCCGGACCCGGGGTCGGCGCGCCGGGACGACCGGCGGCCTGGGCACCCGGACGCGGCGGCACGGCGTTCGGGCCGGGACGCGGACCGGGACGGGGACCGCCCTCGGTCGGGGGCTCCCGGCGGACGTTCTCGCGCTGCTGCTGGCGGGCGGCCTGGGCGGCCTTGACCGCGGCCTCCTGCTCAGCCTTCAGCGCGGCGGCACGTGCCTCGGCGGCCGCCACCTCGATGTCGTGCGCGCTCGCCGGCTTGGCGACCGGAGTCGCCGGCTGCGGCGGGCCGGGGACCGGGCCCTTGGGCTTCGGTCCAGGGGTCGGCGCAGCCGGCCGCCGGGGCGGCATCGGCCTGGCCGAGACCCGGGGGGCACCCGGGGTCGGGGTCGGCGTCGGGGTCGGGGTCGGTGCCGGGCTCGGGGCGGCCGCCGCCGGGGCGGCCGGCGCCGAGGAACCACCGGCGGATGCGACGAAGGCGCCACGCAGCCGTCGGGCGACGGGCGCCTCGACGGTGCTGGACGCGGACTTCACGAACTCGCCCATCTCCTTGAGCTTGGCGAGAACGGTCTTGCTTTCGACCCCGAGCTCCTTGGCGAGCTCGTGTACGCGGGCCTTACCTGCCACTGCACTCCTCACTCCGAGGTCGTGCGGGCAGCACCCGCAGCGACCTCACTCGTGCACTTGAAGCCTGGTCATTTCAGGGACTTCATCGTGTGCTCATGTCGGTCGTCCTACCTTGCTAGCGACCCTCGACCGGTCGGGTTGACCGGTCGTCGGGGGTTGCGCGTCAACGTGCTCCGCCAGCGCACCGTGGTCGACGACCCCGGTGACACGCAGCGCCCGCCCGAAGGCGCGGCGCCGCACCGCCTGCGCGAAGCAGGCCGGATCAGGGTGCATGTTCGCTCCCCGACCCGGCAGTCTGCGAGCCGGATCGGGCCGGAGGCTGTAGCAACCAGCCTCGTCGCCGACCGCGACGATCCGCAGCAACTCGCTGGCCGGCGCCCGCTTCCGGCAGCCCACACAGGTGCGCTCCGGTAGCGCGCGTCGTACCACTGGAGTAAGTCTACCCCTAGCTGTTCGAGATCGCGCCGCCCGGCTCCGGTACGTGATCAGCTCCGCTCCGGGCCGTCCCGCCGGCCTGCTCGGCGTCGGACCGGATGTCGATCCGCCAACCGGTCAACCGGGCAGCAAGTCGGGCATTCTGCCCTTCCCGCCCGATCGCGAGCGACAGCTGGAAGTCCGGGACGGTGACCCGGGCGGTCCGGCTGGCCAGGTCGACCACCTCGACCCGGAGCGCCTTGGCCGGCGAGAGCGCGTTGCCGACGAAGGTGGCCGGATCGTCCGACCAGTCGATGATGTCGATCTTCTCGCCGTGCAGCTCGCTCATCACCGCGCGCACCCGCTGGCCCATCGGGCCGATGCAGGCGCCCTTGGCGTTCACGCCGGGGGCGGTCGAGCGCACCGCGATCTTCGTGCGGTGACCTGCCTCACGCGCGATCGCCCCGATCTCCACGGTGCCGTCGGCGATCTCCGGCACCTCGAGGGCGAAGAGCTTCTTCACCAGTGCCGGGTGCGATCGGGACAACGTGATCTGCGGGCCGCGCATTCCCTTGGCCACGTGCACCACGACGCAGCGGATCCGCTCGCCGTGCGCGTACCGCTCGCCGGGGACCTGTTCGGACTGGGGCAGGACGCCCTCGAGCTTGCCCAGGTCGACGCTGACGATGCCCTTCTCGGCCCGCGCCTCGTGCGCCTGCACCACGCCGGTGACCAGGTCGCCGTCGCGGCCGACGTACTCACCGAAGTGCACCTCGTCGGTGGCCTCCCGGAGCCGCTGGAGGATCACCTGCTTCGCGGTCATGGCGGCGATCCGGCCGAAGTCGTGCGGGGTGTCGTCCCACTCCCGCACCACCGTGCCGTCGGCGTCCAACTCCTGGGCGTAGACCGAGGCGGCCCCGGTCTTGCGGTCGATCTCCACCCGGGCGTGCGGCTCGGCGCCCTCGGTGTGCCGGTACGCGGTCAGCAGCGCGGTCTCGATCGCCGCGAGGATGGTGTCGAACGGGATCTCCCGCTCGCGCTCCAGTGCGCGCAGCGCCGCGAGGTCGATGTTCACCTCTCCTCGTCCTCCACATCATCTTCGTCGTCGTCGGTGTCGTCACCGAACTCGTCGTCGGCCACCTCGTCGAGGCGGCTGAATTCCACCTGGACCCGGCCAGGGCCGAGTTCGGCGTAGGAATGGTCCACGCGGCCGGCGTCGGTCTCCAGCACCACGCGCTCGTCGTCCGCCCCGGTCACCCGGCCGGTGAGCTGCCGGTCCCCCTCGGGCCCCCGCACGGTCACCTTGACCAGCCGGCCGACGTTGCGCCGCCAGTGCCGGGGCAGGGTGAGCGGCCGGTCCACGCCGGGGGAGCTGACCTCCAGCTGGTACTCGCCGGCCACGATGTCGCCGCCGGCCTCCTCGGCCGCGTCCAGCGCGGCGGAGACCGCCCGGGAGACGTCCGCGACGGCGTCCAGGTTGATCCCACCGTCGGCGTCCACGATCACCCGGACCACGTGCCGGCGGCCGGCGCGGGAGACGGAGAGGTCCTCGAGGTCGTACCCGGCGGCCGTGACCACGGGCTCGATCACCTCGCGCAGCCGTTCCCGGCGGGTGGCCAGATCACCGCGGGGCGCGCCGGCCCGGTCCCCGGTACGGGGCCCGGCGGGCCGGCGGGGTCGCCCGACGGGCCCCGTCGGCCTGGTGGCACGGCCACGCTGCGTCATCTGCGCACCCTTCTGGTGTTCGGACGGGCCGGTCGGCCCGCCATGCCGGCACGCCACCGGGGCGTACGCGCCCGGTGGCTGCGCAGAGCGTAACGCGCGGGGCGGGCGGCGGACCCGGCGGCGCACCGACGCCACTGGCCCACGAGGCGGCGCGGATGGTGTTGACTTGTCCGGTGGCGACCGGCAGAACGACACGACATCAGGAAGCAGCGGGACATACCCGGCGAAATCTGCTGCGCGCCGGGGCGTTGGTCGCGCTCGGCGGCACCGCCGCGCCGCTGACCGGCTGTGATCTTTTCGACCGCGGTGACGACGAGTCACGGGGACCGGACCCCCTCGAACCGCTCGCCGCGGAATCGGTCGCGCTGGAGGCCCGCTACCGGGCCGCCGTCACCGCCGCCCCGGACCTGGCCGACCGACTCACCGCGATCGCCGACGCCCATCGCGCGCACGCCGAGGAGCTGCGCAAGGTGATCGGTCGGCCGGCGCCCAGCGGCTCCCCCGCCGCCGCACCGCCGCCGGCCGCGACCGACCCCGACGGCCTGCTGGCCGAGCTGCGCCAGGCGGAGCAGCAGGGCCGGGAGAACGCGGCGAAGGCGTGCGCCGCCGCACCGGCCGATCGCGCCGCGCTGCTCGGCTCGATCGCCGCCGCCCGGGCGACCCACGTGGAGGCGCTGAAGTGATCCCGCGTACCGCACCGACCAGCAGCGGGCCGGCCCAGGCCCTGGCCGACGCGCTCACCGCCGAGTACGCGGCGATCTGGGCGTACGGGGTGATCGGCGTGCACCTCGCTGAGGACGCCCGACGGGCCGCCCGCACCGCGGAGGCGGCACACCGCTCCCGCCGGGACACCCTGATCCTCCAGCTCAGCACGAACGGCGGGCAGGTCCCCGCCGACCGGGCCGGGTACGCCATGCCGTACCCGGTGACCGACCGGGCGAGCGCGCTCAAGCTGGCGGTCGAGGTCGAGGAGCGCACGGCCGGCCACTGGCGGGCGGCGCTGCCGCACACCGCCGGCGCCGACCGCAACCGGGCGCTCGCCGCCCTGACCGACTGCGCGCTGCGGGCCACCCGCTGGCGGCGCACCGCCGGCATGACCCCGATCACGGTTCCGTTCCCCGGCCGGCCGGTCTGAGCGGCGGCCCCGTCACGCGGCGGATCGCTCCGGTTGCGGCCCGCATACCAGGTATGCATACTCCACGCCATGTCCATCCGTCACGGCCTGCTCGCCCTGCTCGAACGTGGCCAGATGTACGGCTACCAGTTGCGCGCCGCGTTCGAGGAGTCCACCGGCTCCACCTGGCCGCTGAACATCGGCCAGGTCTACACCACGCTCGCCCGGCTGGAACGCGACGGCCTGGTCCGCTCGCTGCCGGAGAGCGAGGCGGGGCAGCGACCGTACGAGATCACCGACGCCGGCCGGGCGGACCTGACGCTGTGGTTCGCCACCCCGATCAGCCGCGCCGACCGGCCCCGGGACGAGCTGTCGATCAAGCTGGCCCTGGCGCTCACCACGCCCGGCGTGGACGTGCGCGCGGTGGTGCAGACCCAGCGCAGCGCCACCATGCGCGCGCTGCAGGAGTTGACCCGGTTGAAGTACGCCAGCGACAAGCCGGAGGATCTGCCCTGGCGGCTGGTGCTGGACGCGATGATCTTCCAGGCCGAGGCGGAGATCCGCTGGCTCGACCACTGCGAGACCAGCCTGGTCCGCTACCGTCCCGCACCGAGCCGGCCGGCCGGCCACCCCGAGGCGGTGGACCGGACCGACGAGGCGGCCCGCCGGTGAGCCGGGCGCCGGGACGGCGCGAGACGGAGGGACCGCGGTGAGCGTGGTGCTGGAACTGCGGGACGTGCACCGGACCCACGGTGCCGGAGAGGCGGCCGTGCACGCGCTGCGGGGGGTCAGCCTGACCGTCCGGGCCGGCGAGCTGGTCGCGGTGATGGGCCCGTCCGGCTCGGGCAAGTCGACGCTGCTGGCGCTGGCCGGCGGGCTGGACCGCCCGACCGGCGGGGACGTGCTGGTCGAGGGGGAACCGCTCGGCGGGCTGGGCGCGCGGGCGCTGGCCCGGCTGCGGCGCCGCCGGATCGGGTACGTCTTCCAGGATCTGAACCTGCTCGGCAGCCTCACCGCGGTGGAGAACGTCGCGCTGCCGCTGGAACTCGACGGCGTCGGCGTCCGGGCGGCCCGCCGGGCGGCGCTGGCCGCGCTCGACGAGGTGGGCGTGGCGGGGCTGGGCGACCGGTTCCCCGACCAGATGTCCGGCGGCCAGCAGCAGCGGGTGGCGATCGCCCGGGCGCTGGTCGGCGAGCGCCGCCTCGTGCTCGCCGACGAACCCACCGGCGCGCTCGACTCCCAGACCGGCGAGGCGGTGCTGCACCTGCTGCGCCGCCGGGTGGACGCGGGCGCCGCCGGGGTGCTGGTCACCCACGAGGCCCGGCACGCCGGGTGGGCCGACCGGGTGGTCTTCCTGCGGGACGGGGACCTGGTCGACTCCACGGCACCGCTGGTCGGCGTCGAACAGCTGCTCAGCGGCAGCGGGCGGTGAGCCGGGGCCGGATCGCCGCCGCGCTCGGCTCGTGGCGGGCCGCGCTGCGGATCGCCCGGCGCGAGGCCCGCCGGTCCCGGGGGCGTACGGCGCTGGTGCTGGCGATGATCACGCTCCCCGTGCTGGGGCTCGCCTTCACGGCCGCGAGCTACGACATGGCGCACCTGACCCGGGCGGAGCGGCTGGACCGGCGGCTCGGCGCGGCCGACGTGGAGCTGCGCTGGGTGGCGGAGAACGCGCAGGTCCAGGACGCCTGGGGGACCAGCTACTGGCCGGCCGGCGAGGAGACGGTGCCGCGTACCCGGCCGGTCACGGCGGACCAGATCACCGCCCTGCTACCCACCGGCAGCCGGGTCACCCGGGTCCGCTGGTGGGTGCCGTTCGAGCTGCCGTTCGGCGACCGGATCGGCTCGATCGACGCGCGGGCCCTCGACCTCACCGACCCGCTCGCCCGGCCCCTCGCCACGCTGCGCGCCGGCCGGCGCCCGGCCACCCCCGACGAGATCGCGGTCAGCCCGCAGGCCCAGCGCCGGCTGGGCGTACGCCTCGGCGAGCCGGTGCGCACCGCCGACGGCACGAGCTACCGGGTGGTCGGGGTGGTGGAGTTCCCGGACGACCTGCGGGAGCTGGTCGCGGTGCGGCCCGAACGGCCGGCGGGGGCGGTCGCCCCTGCGGACGAAAGCTGGCTGGTGGACCTGCCCGGGCCGGTGGACCGGACGCTGGTGGACCGGCTCAACGCGCGCGGGATCGTGGTCGGCGGCCGGCTCCCGCTGCCCGGCCGAGAGGAGGTCGCCGCCGGACCGAACCTGCCCGACGCGGAGCAGGCGGGCAACGTGGTTCTCGTCGGAGGGTTGGGGTTGCTGGAGGTGGTGCTGCTGGTCGGCCCGGCCTTCGCGGTCGGCGTCCGCCGCCGGCGGCGGGACCTCGCCCTGGTCGCGGTGGCCGGCGGCGACGGCGCGCACCTGCGCCGGATCGTGCTGGCCGACGGGGTGGTGCTCGGTGCCGGCGGCGCGGCGCTCGGGCTGCTGCTCGGCGTCGGCGCCGCGTTCGCCGGGCGGCCGCTGGTCGAGCAGTACGTCGTGACCGCCCGGTCCGGCGGGTACCGGGTCTTCCCGGCGGCGCTGGCCGCGATCGCCGTCGTGGCGGTGCTGGCCGGCGTGCTGGCCGCGCTGGCCCCGGCGTGGACCGCGGCCCGGCAGGACGTGGTGGCCGGGCTGGCCGGCCGGCGCCAGCCGCCCCGGCACCGCCGGCGCTGGCTGGTGCTCGGCGTGCTGCTCACCGCCGTCGGGGCCACCGTCGCCGCGCTCGGCGCCACCCGGACCTCCCCGACCGTGGTGCTGGCCGGGCTGATCCTCGGCGAGCTGGGCCTGGTGTTCGCCACTCCGACGCTGATCGGGCTGCTCGCCCGGGCCGGGCGGCTGCTGCCGCTGACGCCCCGGCTCGCGCTGCGCGACGCCAGCCGCAACCGCTCGTCGGCCGCGCCGGCCATCTCCGCCGTGATGGCAGCGGTCGCCGGCAGCGTGGCCCTCGGCGTCTACCTGGCCGGCGACGACGCCCGCCAGCGGGCGCAGTGGCAGCCCGGCATGCCCCCGGGCAACGTGCTGCTGCTGCGCAGCGGGAGCCTGGACGACGGCCCGCTGCCGCCGGCCGGCGAAGTCGCGGACCGGGTGCGGGCGGTGCTGCCGACCGCGACCGTCGCCCCGTTCGCCGTCCCGGACTGCGCGAAGCGGGCCGCCAAGGAGGACTTCTGCCTGGCGTCGGCGGTGCTGCCGCCAGAACGGCGCTGCCCGTACGGGCCGGGCGACCTGCTCACCGACGCCGAACGCGCCCACGCCCGGGCCGACCCGCGCTGCGTCCGGCCGTTCCGCGAGCCGAGCGGCCTCTACGAGCCCGCGTCGGTGGACGACGGCACCGCGCTGGCCGCACTGACCGGCGCCCCGGCGGCGGAGATCGCCGCCGCCACCCGGGTGCTCCGGGCGGGCGGGGTGGTGGTCACCGACCCCCGGCTCATGGTGGACGGCCGGGTCACGGTCACCGTCAGCCGCGGCGCCACCGAGGTTCCGTTCACGGTCGGCGCCACCTTCCCCGGGTACCTGCTGCGTGCTGGCCTCCCGGTCGACCGGCTCGTGCTCTCCCCGCCGGCGGCGGCCGCCGTCGGACTGGTCGCCGGGCAGCTCGGCTACGTGATCGACACCACCGGGCCGCCCACTGCGGCGCAGCGGCAGCGGCTCGCCGCCGAACTGGCCCCGCTCGCCGGCCTGAGCGTGCAGGTGGAGGAGGAGCACCGGTCCGACCAGCGACCGTTGCTGCTGCTGCTCTCCGTCGGCGCCGGGCTGATCACGCTGGGCGCGGCCGGGGTGGCCACCGGCCTCGCCGCCGCCGAGGGCCGCCGCGACCTCTCCACGCTCGCCGCGGTCGGGGCCGATCCCCGGGTACGCCGACTGCTGTCGGTCTGCCAGGCCGGGGTGATCGCGGTGCTCGGCTCGGTGCTCGGGCTGGTCGCCGGCCTCGGCTCGGCCGCCATCATCCTGGTCTCGCTCAACCGGCGGTACACGCAGGCGTGGCCGGTGCAGGAGCCGTACCCGCTGGTGGTGCCCGGGCTGACCGTCGCCGTGCTGGTGGTGGTGCCGCTGGTGGCCATGCTGGGCGCGGGGCTGCTCACCCGGTCCCGGCTGCCGGTGGAACGCCGGCTGGACTGAGCGCTCCGCCCGGCGCGACGGGTCAGGGGTGTCGCACCGGGGCGGTGGCCGGCACACTGGGCAGGTGTCCGCCCTGGGAAGCCTCGCCCGCCGCCTCGGTCACCAGAAGTGGTTCGCCGCCACCATGCGCCTGCTCGTCCCCGCCGACCGGCTGGTCGGCCGGCTGACGAAGGGTCGCGTGGTGGCGTTCGGCCAGGTGCCCTCCCTCGTCATCACCACCACGGGCCGCCGCTCCGGCAAGCCGCGCAGCAACCCGCTGCTGTACGTGCCGGACGGCGACGCGTACGTGGTGATCGGTTCGAACTGGGGGCAGCAGCACCAGCCGTCCTGGTCGCTGAACCTGCTCGCCCGGCCCGCCGCCGAGATCGACGTGCGGGGCCGCCGGATCCCGGTCCGCGCCGACCTGATCAACGGCGACGAGCGGGAGCGGCTCTTCGGCCGCCTGGTCGACGAGTGGCCGGCCTACCGGACGTACGTGGAACGGGCCGGCGACCGGGAGATCCGCGTGTTCCGCCTGGTCCCCACCGATCTCGCCGGGGGCTGACCGGCGAGATCGTGCGCGATGCCGAAGGTCGTGGCATCGGAGCGCGCCCGACACCACTCGAACCAGGATCGAGCACGACCTCGCGGGGCGGCGTCGGGCCCGGCGGCGGACGACCCGGGCGCGGCGTACGGATGGGTCCGCGCGGCCTGACTAGGGTGGTTGACGTGCGCCGGGTCGCCGCCGGGTGGCCTGGTCGCGGGACCGGAGGTGGACCGTGGACGCCGGCGGCGCCGAACTGGGGACCGACCGCTACCTGGACGACCCCCGCTGGCGGGTCGCCGAGCGGGTGAGCGACGCGGCGCTGCGCCGGTTTCCGGCCGACATCCTGGCCGTGGCGGTGCACGGCCCGCTCGCACACGGCGACGACGACGGTGGCGGGAACGGCGAGGTGGGCCTGCTGCTGGCCACCTACCGGCCGGGCGCTGGACCGGCCCCGGCCACCCGACGGGTGGACGGGGTGCTGGTCGACCTCACCGTCGCCGGGGCCGACGACTACCTGCGGCAGGCCCGGACGATCACCCCGCTCTGGCCGCTGGCCGCCGACCGGTACGTCACCACCCGCGCACTGCACGACCCGACGGGCTGGCTGCGCACCCTGCGCGACGAGCACCTGGCCCGGCTGGCCCGGGCCCGTCCGGCCGAGTTCACCGGCGCCGCCCGGCAGGCCTGGTACCGGGGCAGCGCGGCGCACGCCCGGGCACTGCGCCTCGCCGAGTGGTACGAGACCGACCAGGCGCTGCTCATGCTCGGCGAGGCCCGCCTCGCGGCGGCCACCGTGCAGGGGCTGTTCAGTCGCACCTATTTCCGCGACCCCGGCGACGCGGTAAGGCGTACCGGGCTGGCCGGCGCGGACATGACCGAGGTGGGCGCGGTGCTCGCCCGGCAGGCCGAGGAACTGGCCGCCCGGGGCCGCCCCGTCGACGGCACAGTGGACGACCTCCTCACCCCCTGACCCCCACCCCACCCCACCCCGTGGCGTGGGGTCAGCCGAGGCCGCCCTGGATGCCGATCAGCTTGCCGACCAGGTAGGTGGCGGCGGCGGCCAGGGCACCGAGCAGGAACTGGCGCAGGCCGCCGGACCACCAGGCTCGGTTGGTGAACCGGGCGACGACCGCGCCGGCCACGAAGAGGCCCACCCCGCCGACGCCGAGCGCCAGCCAGAGGCTGGTGAAGCCGAGCAGGTAGGTGATCAGGGGCACCAGCGCGCCCAGCGAGAAGCAGAGGAACGACGAGACGGCCGCCGCCCAGGGGCTCGGCTGCTCGTCGGGGTCGATGCCCAACTCCTCCCGGACGTGCACCCGCAGCGCCTCCTCCGGGTTGCGCCGGACCGCCTCGGCGACCTGCGTGGCGAGGTCCCGGGGCAGGCCGCGGGCCACCCACGCGTCGGCCAACTCGCGGGCCTCCGCCTCGGGGTGCCGTTCCAGCTCGCGCCGCTCCTTGGCCACCTCGGCGGCCACCTGCTCGTTGGACGACCGGACGCTGGTGTACTCCCCCAGCCCCATCGAGATCGCGCCGGCGACCAGGCCGGCGGTGCCGGTGAGCACGACGCTGCGGGGCGAGACGCCCCCGCCGCCGACGCCGGCGATCAGGGCGATGTTGGTGACCAGACCGTCCATCGCGCCAAACACGGCCGGCCGGAGCCAGCCGCCGGCCACGTCCGCGTGGTGCGCCTCGCGCAGCGCCGCCGGGGTCTCGGTCACGGCAGGGTCAGGATCTCGTAGCCGTCGTCGGTCACGACGATGGTGTGCTCGAACTGCGCCGTCCACCTGCGGTCCTTGGTGACCACCGTCCAGCCGTCGTCCCACATGTCGTACTGGTGGGTGCCGAGGGTGATCATCGGCTCGATGGTGAACGTCATGCCGGGCTCCATCACGTCGGTGGGCCGCGGGCTGTCGTAGTGCGGCACGTACAGGCCGCTGTGGAAGGACTCGCCGATGCCGTGGCCGGTGAAGTCGCGGACCACGCCGTAGCCGAACCGCTTCGCGTACGACTCGATGACCCGGCCGATGACGTTGATCTGCCGGCCCGGGGCGACCGCCTTGATGCCGCGCATCATCGCCTGGTGCGTCCGCTCGACCAGCAGGCGGGCCTCCTCGCTCACCTCGCCCACGCAGAAGGTGGCGTCGGTGTCGCCGTGCACGCCGCCGATATACGCGGTGACGTCGACGTTGATGATGTCGCCGTCCTGGAGCACGGTCGAATCCGGGATGCCGTGGCAGATCACCTCGTTGAGGCTGGTGCAGCAGGACTTCGGGAAGCCCTTGTAGCCCAGCGTCGACGGGTAGGCGCCGTGGTCGCAGAGGAACTCGTGGACCACCTTGTCGATCTCGTCGGTGGTCACCCCCGGCTTGCAGTGCTCGCCGGCGAGCTGCGTCGCCTGGGCCGCGAGCCGGCCGGCGACGCGCATCTTCTCGATGGTCTCCGGCGTCTGCACGTGCGAGCCCCGCCACTCCTGCGGACGCTTCTTGCCCACGTACTCGGGGCGCGGAATGGGGGCGGGCACCGCTCGCCACGGGGAGAGCGTGCCAGGGGTCAGCGGCGCACGGACGGTCATGGCCACAGCCTATCGCCGCGGGCCGGGGTGACCCCCGCCACGGCCTGCTCGGCCGGGTTGTTGCCGTGCCGCAAGTGCTGTGCCATTGTTGCTCCGTGGATCAAGAGGGCGAGTCTTCCGTCTTCTCCGCGACCGCGGAGGTCGAGGATGACCACCTCCACGTCACCGTGGCCGGCGAGGTCGACATGGCCACCGCCGACAGCATGTTCCAGACCGTCCTCCGCGAGCCCGCCCGGCAGGTCACGCTCGACCTGCGCGGGGTCACCTTCTTCGACTCGGCGGCGATCCACGCGGTGGTCCGGCTGGCCCAGCGGTTCCCGGGCGCGCTCACCGTGCTGCCGTCCCGCCAGGTGCGCCGGGTGCTGGAGATCTCCGGCCTCGGCGAGCAGGACTGGCTGGCGCCCGCCTGACCGACCGGGCGACCGGCGGCGCCTCAGTCCGCCAGCCGACGGCGCAGCATCACCGCGGTGCCGGCGGCGGTCCGGGTCACCGAGAGATCGCCGAGGGCCTGGATCAGCGCCAGGCCCCGGCCCCGGAAGCTGGACCCGCTCGACTCCCGCCAGTGTCCGGTGTCCCGGACCGTGGCGGTCACCGTCCGGTCCTCGATCGTCACCTCGACGGCGATCACCGCCTCCGCCGGATCGACCGGGTGCTCGATGGCGTTCGCGGCGGCCTCGGAGATCGCAACCGTCAGGTCGAACAGGTCGGTCTCGCCGACGTGGTGGGCGACGAGGAAGTCCTCCAGCCGCTTGCGCAGCACGCTGAGCCGGGTCGGGTCGGCCGGCAGCCGCAACGCGAAGCGGTTCAACTCGGCCGCCTCCAACGCCAGCACCGCCACGTCGTCGTGCCGGTCCCGCCCAGCCACCCGCTCGACCACCGCGTCGACCAGGTCGGCCACGTGCTCACCCCGGGTGGTGGCGTCCCGCCGCAGCTGGCCGAGGGCGGCGTCGATGCCGAGCCGCCGGTCCTCGATCAGGCCGTCGGTGTAGAGCAGCAGCCGGCCGCCGGGGGCGAGCTCGCCCTCGACGGTCCGGTACTCGGTCTGCGGGATCGCCCCGATCGGCGGGCCGAGGGCACGGTCGTGCAGCAACGTCACGTCGTCTCCCCGGATCAGCAGGGGTGAGGGATGGCCCGCGCTGGCGTATCGGAGCCGGCCGGTGCGCGGGGTGAACCAGAGGCAGACCACGGTGGCGAAGGAGCCGCCCTCGGTGGAGCCGACCAGATGGTTGAGCCGGGTCAGTGCCGCGCCCGGGCCGAAGCCCTCCAGCACGTATGCCCGCAGCGCGTTGCGGAGCTGGCCCATGGCGGCGGCCGCCCGGACCCCCTTGCCCACCACGTCGCCGATCACCAGCACCAGCTCGTCGTCCGGGGTGCGGATCACGTCGTACCAGTCGCCGCCGACCTCGACGTCGGCGCTGCCCGGCAGGTAGCGGCTGGCCACCACGGCACCGGGCAGCTGCGGCAGGGTCCGCGGCAGCAGGCTGTGCTGGAGCGTGGTGGCGATCCGGTGCTCGGCCTCGTAGAGCTGGGCGTTCTCCAGTCGTACGCCGACCAGCCGGGCCAGCTCGGTGAGCGCGGCCTGCTCGGTGCCACCGCCCTCCCGGCGCCAGACCCGCAGCTCGCC
Source organism: Micromonospora sp. NPDC051924 (assembly GCF_055586005.1). NCBI lineage: Bacteria > Bacillati > Actinomycetota > Actinomycetes > Micromonosporales > Micromonosporaceae > Micromonospora > Micromonospora sp. NPDC051924. The sequence goes on along the minus strand of NZ_JBVJJA010000006.1, from coordinate 201,963 downwards.
GAGCTGCTCGCCGGTGGTGCCGGTCAGCGGGAGGACCGCCGACGGCTCGAGCGGCGTGTCACCGCCGCCGTCCGCCTCGTACCGGGCGCCGGTCGCGGTGACCACCACCCGGGCTGCCTCGGCGAGGCTGAGCGCGTGTCGGGCGGCGACCTGCACCACGTCGGCGGTGGACCGGGCGGTGTTGATCGCGACGGCTGCGTCGGCGAGGGCGCGCAGCCGGCGGATGATCTGCCCGCGCAGCTGCCCCAGCTCGACGTTGGCCCGGACCCGGGCGATCAGCTCCTGGCTGGAGAAGGGCTTGGTCAGGTAGTCGTCGGCGCCGACGGCGAGCCCGGCGACCTCCTCGGCCGAACCGGCCCGGGCGGAGAGCAGCACGATCGGCACGTGCCGAGTGACCGGGTTGGCCCGCAGCGCGGTGACCAGGCCGAAGCCGTCCAGCCGGGGCATCATCACGTCGGCCAGCACCAGGTCGAACGGGGCGTCGACGGCCAGCCGCAGGGCCTCCACCCCGTCCGGCACGGCGACCACCTGGTAGGCGGGCGAGAGCAGCCGGCTGACGTGCTCGCGCAGGTCGGCGTTGTCGTCGGCGAGCAGGATCCGGCCCGACCCGGCCGGCCCGGCGGTCGGCTCCGGCAGACCTCCGGGCCGCGCGACCTCGTCGGTCCAGAGCGCCGTCTCAGCGACGTAGAGCCGCGCCTGTTCCGGCTCGCTGAGCGGCACCGGAGCGAGCGCGGCCACCCGGTCGGCGGGCAGGTGACCGTACCCGAACGGAACGATCACCGTGAACGTGCTGCCCCGGTCGACGGCGCTGTCCACCCGGACCGTGCCGCCGTGCATCTCGACCAGCTCGCGGACCAGGGCGAGCCCGATGCCGGTGCCCTCGTGGGTACGCGAGCGGGCGCCCGGCACCCGGTGGAACCGTTCGAAGACGTGCGGCAGCTCGTCCGGCGCGATGCCGACGCCGGTGTCGGCGACCTCCAGCGCCGCGACGCCCTCACCGGGGTGGATCCGGACCCGGATCTCGCCGTCGAAGGTGAACTTCACGGCGTTGGAGACCAGGTTGAGGACGATCTTCTCCCACATGTCGCGGTCGACGTAGACCGGCGCGGGCAGCGGCGGACAGTCGACCACCAGGCGCAGCCCCGCCCGCTCGGTTGCCGAGCGGAAGGTGCTGGCCAGCCGGGCGGTGTAGTCGGCCAGGTCGGTGGGCTGGTAGCGGGCGGCCAGCCGGCCGGACTCCAGGCGGGAGAAGTCCAGCACGGTGTTGACCAGCTTGAGCAGCCGCAGCCCGTTGCGGTGCATCATGCTCAGCCGCTCGGTGTACGGGGCCGGCAGCGCGGGGTCGGCGAGCAGGTCCTCCAGCGGGCCGAGGACCAGGGTGAGCGGGGTACGGAACTCGTGGCTGACGTTGGCGAAGAAGTTGGTCTTGGCGCGGTCCAGCGCCGCCAGCGCGGCGGCCCGGGCCCGCTCCTGCTCGTATGCCCGCTGCTGGCCGACGGCCCGGGATATCTGCGCGGCGACCAGGTCGACGAAGTCCCGGTAGTCGTCGCCGAACGGCAACCGGCGGGACACCCCGAGCAGCAGCACCCCGGCCGGCTCGTTGGTGGCGGTGAGCGGCAGCACCAGGGCGTGGTCGGCGGCGTCCGGCGGCACCTCGCCGAGCAGCTCGGCGACGGAGACCCAGCGGGCGCCGCTCTCCGCCGTGCCCGGTTGGGGCGGCGCGCCGGACAGCGCGCCCGGCGCCACGCCCGCGCAGCCGGCCAGTCCCGGGACGCCGTCCTCGTCCTGCAGCCAGATCGCGCTGAACGGCACGTCGGCCCGGTGTGCGTCGAGCACCCGGGCGACGGTCCGGCCGAGCTCGACGGTGCTCTGCACGTCGGCGAGCGCGGTGCCCAGCTCGGCCAGCGTGCGCAGCCGGCGTTCACCGAGCACCCGCCCGGTGGTCTCGTTGACGAAGCAGAAGACCCCGTTGACACTGCCGTCGGCGTCGCGGATCGGGTCGTACGAGATGTCGAAGTAGACGTCCTCCAGGAAGCCGTGTCGGTCGAGCACGAAGGGGTGGTTCTCGCCCCGGTAGGGCACGCCGGTGCGGTGGACCCCGTCCAGGAGCGGCCCGAGCACGTCCCAGGTCTCCGCCCAGTACGTCCGGGCGGACCGGCCGATCACGGCCGGGTGCTTGTCGCCGATGGTCGGCCGGTAGGCGTCGTTGTAGAAGGCGAGATGATCCCGGCCCCAGAAGAGCACCATCTGCGCGCGGGACGAGAGCATCGTGCTCATCGCGTGGGAGAGCGCGGGCGGCCAGGCGTGCGGCGAGCCGAGCGGGGTGGCCGACCAGTCGAGGGTGCGCAGCCGTTCGCCCATCTCGCCGCCGGCGGCGAACGCGGCGGCCAGCAGCGGTGGGAGCTCCGCCTCGCCGGTCCCCGAGGACGCGCGACCTCCGTCCTCGCCCCCCTGGGCCGAGCCCATGCAGCCTCCTGCTCCGGCCTTGTCGACGACGACCGGCGCGCAGCCACGCCGGCCATCCCCGCCTTCTACCCCGACGGAGGAGCAACGTAACGCATCGCCGTCGGTCGCCGCTGGTTACTTACGCCTCATCCTGACGTAACCATCGCCGGAGGGCGAGCCGGGCGGCGCGGGCCGGGTGGTCCGCCGTTGGGTCGATCTTCGCGGAACGGTGGCGTAGGCGCAGAAATCCGCATCCCCGCTTCCCGAAACTCCGCTCTGTGATCCCTGCTACACCTCGTCCCGGCCACCGGCCGCGGCCCGGACCAGGGCGGTCACCGGGCGGGGGTCCGGGTCGTTCTCCGGATGCCACTGCACCCCGAGCAGGAACCGCCGCGCCGGGTCCTCGACCGCCTCGACCACCCCGTCGTCGGCCCAGCCGGTCACGGTCAGGCCGCCCGCGTCCGCCACCCCCTGGTGGTGGTACGAGTTGACCCGGTCCACCCCGGCCATCACCGCCCCGGCCCGACTGCCGGGGGCGAACGTGACCGGGTGCGACCCGTACACGCCGGGCGCCGGGCGGTGGCCGTCGTGGCCGACCACGTCCGGCAGGTGCTGGTGCAGCGCGCCGCCGTACGCGACCGCGAGCAGCTGCATCCCCCGGCACACGCCGAGCACCGGCAGGCCGACGGCGAGCGCGGCGCTCAGCAGCGTCAACTCCCCGGCGTCCCGGTCCGGCCGGCTCTCGGTACGCGGGTCCGGCGGCTGGCCGTACCGCTCCGGGCCGACGTCGGCGCCGCCGGCCAGCAGCAGTCCGTCGAGCACCCGCAGCACGTCGGCGTCCCGGTCGTCCGGGGGCAGCACCACCGCCCGGCCGCCGGCGGCGGTCACCGCCCGGACGTACGCCTGCGGCACCAGCGCCGCCGGGACGTCCCGCCACACCGCCCAGCCGGCCGGCTCGACGTACGCGCTGATCCCGATGAGCGGCCGGGTCACCGGGCGACGCTCACAGGGCCGGTCTTCGTTCGCGACTGCGGGGCTCGCAGACCCGGCTCACTCCTCGCGCTCACAGGGCCGGTCTTCGTTCGCGACTGCGGGGCTCGCAGACCCGGCTCACTCCTCGCGCTCACAGGGGAGTGACGTAGGCGCCGGTGATCCCGCCGTCCACCACGAACTGCGCGGCGGTCATGAACGAGGCGTCGTCGCTGGCCAGGAAGGCCACCGCGGCGGCGATCTCCTCCGGGTTGCCGAACCGGCCCATCGGCACGTGGACGAGGCGGCGGGCGGCCCGCTCCGGGTCCTTGGCGAACAGGTCCAGCAGCAGCGGGGTGGCGACCGGGCCGGGGCAGAGCGCGTTCACCCGGATGCCCTCGCGGGCGAACTGCACGCCCAGCTCCCGGGTCATCGCCAGCACCCCGCCCTTGCTCGCGGTGTACGCGATCTGCGACGTCGCCGCGCCCATCAGCGCGACGAACGAGGCGGTGTTGATGATCGAGCCCTTCCCCTGCCGTCGCATGTGCGGGATGACGTGCTTGCAGCAGAGGTAGACGCTGGTGGTGTTGACCCGCAGCACCCGCTCCCAGGCGTCCAGCCCGGTCTCCAGGATGGAGTCGTCGTCGGGCGGCGAGATGCCGGCGTTGTTGAACGCCACGTCCACCCGCCCGTGCCGGGCGACCACCCCGTCGAAGAGGTCCCGCACGGCCGCCTCGTCGGCCACGTCGGCGGCGACAAAATCCCCGCCCACCTCCTCGGCGGCCCGCTTGCCGGCGTCGGCGTCGATGTCCACGCAGACCACCCGCGCCCCCTCGGCGGCGAAGCGCCGGACCGTGGCCAGCCCGATTCCGCTGCCCGCGCCGGTCACCACGGCCACCCGGTCCGTCAGTCGACCCTGCACTCTGCTCACTCCTCCGTGCTGATGAACACGTTCTTGACGTCGGTGAAGGCATGCAGCGCGTCCGGGCCCAGTTCGCGGCCGAGGCCGGAGCGCTTCATCCCGCCGAACGGGGTCCAGTACCGCACCGAGGAGTGCGAGTTGACGCTGAGGTTGCCCGACTCGACCGCCCGGGCCACCCGGACCGCCCGGCCGACGTCCCGGGTCCAGATCGAGCCGGAGAGCCCGTACTCGGTGTCGTTGGCCAGCCGGACCGCGTCCGCCTCGTCGTCGAACGGGAGTACCGAGACCACCGGGCCGAAGACCTCCTCGCGCCAGTGCCGGTCGGCCGGGCTCTCGGCGAGCAGCACGGTCGGGGCGTACCAGAAGCCGGGGCCGTCCGGGCGGGAGCCGGTGAAGGCCACCTTCGCCCCGTCGACGTACCCGGCGACCCGGTCCCGGTGGCCGGCCGAGATCAGCGGGCCCATCTCGGAGCTGTCGGCGGCCGGGTCCTCCACCCGGAACGCGCGCACGGCCGGTTCGAGCAGCTCCAGGAAGCGGTCGTACACCGGGCGTTGGACCAGGATCCGGGAGCGGGCGCAGCAGTCCTGGCCGGCGTTGTCGAAGACCGCGTACGGCGCGCTGGCCGCCGCCTTCGCCAGGTCGGCGTCGGCGAAGACCAGGTTCGCCGACTTGCCACCCAACTCCAGGGTCACCCGCTTCACCTGCGCGGCGCAGCCGGCCATGATCCGGGTGCCGACCTCGGTGGAGCCGGTGAAGCAGACCTTGCGTACGGCCGGGTGGGTGACGAAGCGCTCGCCGACCACGCTGCCCTGCCCGGGCAGCACGGTGAACACGTCCTCCGGCAGCCCCGCCTCCAAGGCCAGCTCGGCCAGGCGCAGCGCGGTCAGCGGGGTCAGTTCGGCCGGCTTCAGCACCACGGTGTTGCCGGCCGCGAGGGCCGGGGCGAAGCCCCAGCCGGCGATGGGCATGGGAAAGTTCCACGGCACGATCACCCCGACCACGCCGAGCGGCTCGTGGAAGGTGACGTCGAGCCCGCCGGGCACCGGGATCTGCCGTCCGGTCAGCCGTTCCGGCGCGCCGGCGTAGTAGTCGAGGACGTCCCGGACGTTTCCCGCCTCCCAGCGGGCGTTGCCGATGGTGTGCCCGGCGTTGCGCACCTCCAGCAGCGCCAACTCCTCCAGGTGCGCGTCCACCACGGCGGCGAACCGCCGCAACAACCGCCCCCGCTCCCCCGGCGCCACCTCCCGCCAGGTCTCGTACGCGGCGACAGCCCGTGAGATCGCCGCATCGGTCTCGGCAACCGAGGCCGCCGCCACCTCCCCCAGCACCTCCCCGTTCGCCGGGTTCACCACCTCGGTCACGCGCCCCACTCCTCTCCGCCCTGGCGATCTTGCAGTTGTGGCGCCGACAATTCCGGCCTACCCGCCCGGAACGGCAACCGTAGGTGCAAGATCGGCGGGAGACGGGGGTCAGAGGCGTTCGAAGCCACGGACCAGCTCCCAGTCGGTGACGGCGGCGTCGAAGGCGGCGAGTTCGACGCTCGCGTGGTTGGCGTAGTGGGCGACGACCTCCTCGCCGAAGGCGTCGCGGGCCACCGTCGAGTCCTGCCAGAGGGTGAGGGCGTCGCGGAGGGTGCCGGGGACGCGCTCGGCGTCGGCGTCGTCGTACGCGTTGCCGCTGCACTCGTCGTCCAGCTCCAGCTCCCGCTCGATGCCGTACACCGCGCCCGCCACCAGCGCGGCGATCGCCAGGTACGGGTTGACATCCGCCCCGGGCACCCGGTTCTCCACCCGCATCCCCTGGCCGTGGCCGACCAGCCGCAGCGCGCAGGTGCGGTTGTCGGTGCCCCAGCGCAGCGCGGTCGGGGCGAACGAGCCCGGCTGGTAGCGCTTGTAGGAGTTGACGTTCGGGGCGAAGAAGAGACTGAACTCGCGCATGGTGGCGAGCAGTCCGGCCAACACCCGCCGTCCGGTCACCGACAGGTGCGCCGGCCCGTCGCCGAGCATCGCCGAGCGGCCGTCGGCGTCGCGCAGCGAGAAGTGGATGTGGCAGGAGTTGCCCTCGCGGGCGTTCGGCTTGGCCATGAAGGTGATCGACATGCCCTCCTGGGCGGCGATCTCCTTCGTCCCGTTCTTGTAGATGACGTGGTGGTCGGCGCAGGCCAGCGCCGCGTCGTAGCGGAAGGCGATCTCGTGCTGGCCGAGGTTGCACTCGCCCTTGGCGCTCTCCGGGGTCAGCCCCGCCCCGGCCATCTCGGTGCGGATCCGGCGCAGCAGCGGCTCCACCCGGGCGGTGCCGAGCAGCGAGTAGTCCACGTTGTACTGGTTGGCCGGGGTCAGCTCGCGGTAGCCGCGCCGCCACGCCTCCTCGTACGAGTCGCGGAACAGCACGAACTCCAGCTCGGTGCCGGCGTACGCGGTCAACCCGTGGGCGGCCAGCCGGTCGAGCTGCCGGCGCAGGATCTGCCGGGGCGAGGCGATCACCGGCCCGGAGCCGTCCAGCCACTCCAGGTCGGCCAGGAGCAGCGCGCTCCCCGGCTGCCAGGGCATCCGGCGCAGGGTGTCCAGGTCGGGCCGCATCGCGAAGTCGCCGTAACCGCGTTCCCAGCTCGACATCGCGTACCCGTCGACGGTGTTCATGTCGACGTCGACCGCGAGCAGGTAGTTGCAGCCCTCGCTGCCGTGCGCGACCACCTGGTCGAGGAAGTAGGGGGCGTGGAACCGCTTGCCCTGCAGACGGCCCTGCATGTCGGTCAGCGCCAGCACCACGGTGTCGATCTCGCCCTCGGCGACCGCGACCCGGAGCTGTTCGAGCGTGAGCGGAGCTTTCCTCATCGGCGAGCCTCCATAGGAAAGGTCTACTACTGGACCTTTGCATCCGTCAATGGTCGGTCCGGCTCACACGAGCAGCCCGCGCAGCAACTCCGCCGTGCCGTCGCAGTGCTCCTCCATGGTCGAACGCGCACCCTCCGGGTCGCCTCCCAGGATCGCATCGACGACGCGGATGTGCTGGGCGTCGGAGTGGTCGAGGTTGCGATCGATCACCGGGATCGCGGCGAGCAGCCGGTCGAGGGTCAACTGCACGTCGGCGACGGCCGCGGCCAGCGACGGTGAGCCGCCGGCCGCGGCGATCGCCAGGTGCAGGCGGGAGTCCGCGACGCGCCGGGTGAGCGGGTCCCGGTCCCGGGAGGCGGCCAGCGCGGCGACCAGGTGCTGCCGCTGCGGGGCCGACAGGCTGCGGTTGGCGGCCAGGGCCGCCGCGCCCGACTCCAGTACGCGCCGGAAGTCCAGCGCGTCGTGCAGGCGGTCGCCCATCTCCCGGGCCAGCTCGCCCGCGTCCGGGCGGCCGGCGCCGGCACCGGGTGCGGGCAGCGCCGACACGACGAAGGTGCCACCGGTCCGCCCGCGGCGGGACTCCAGGTAGCCGGCGTCCCGCAGGGCCGCGATCGCCTCCCGCAGCGTCACCCGGCTGACCTGGAGCCGTTCGGCCAGGTCGCGCTCGGCCGGCAGCCGTTCGCCGACCCGGACCATGCCGAGCTTGATGGCCTGGACGAGCCGCGCGACGGTGATCTCGAAGGCGTTGCCGCCGCGCACCGGACGCCACACCGGCAGGGCGGGCACGCCGCCGTCACCCCCCGCCGGCGTCGCGTCACCGGTCGCCGCGCGCGCGGCGGTGGCGGTCGGCTCGGCAGTCCCGGCGTCGGTCCGCATCGGCCGTCCTCTCCCCAGGGTCCGGTCCGCGGGCGGGCGCGCCGGAGCGCGCCCGCCATGCCCGGCAACCTACTCGACGGTGGGCTCGGTGACGGGCTCGGCACCCGTCGCCGGCCGGGGGATCACCGGGTCCGGCACGTTGTGCCGGGGGCCGGTGAACCAGTGCCGGGCACTGAGCGCCCACCAGAGCCAGGCGCCGCCGAGCACCACGCCGACCGCGACGATCGTGTAGTTGAAGGTGCCGGCGGTGACGGGGCTGCTGGTGGGCAGCACGAACAGGACGCAGATGATCGCGACCCAGACGATCGCCGTCCACCCGACCGGCGCGCTCCACCGACCCAGGTTCCACGGGCCGACCACGAAGTCCGGCGTGCGCCGGCGCAGGAGGACCGGCGCCACGTACGCGATGTAGAGGCCGATCACCGCGATGGAGGTGGCCGCCAGGTAGGCGGTGGTGTTCCACAGGGACGGCAGGACCAGCAGCGTTGAGCACGCCACGCAGAGCCAGATGGAGTTGGTGGGCGTACCCGTGCGCGGGTTGACCCGCTTCCAGATCGCGGAGCCGGGCAGGGCGCCGTCCCGGCTGAACGCGTACGCCATCCGGGAGTTCGCGGTCACCGACGCCATGCCGCAGAAGAACTGGGCGACCACGCAGATGAAGAGCAGGAACGTGCCGAGGTCGCGGCCCGCGGCGTCGATGAAGATCTGCGCCGGGGGCAGCCCCAGCTCGGTCGTCCGCTCCGCCTGGTAGTCCTGGATGGACCAGGTGATGGCGAACAGGAGCACGAAGCCGGCGAGGACCGAGACCACCACCGACATGACGATGCCACGCGGCGCAGAGCGGGTCGCGTCGTGCGTCTCCTCCGCCACGTGCGCGCTCGCGTCGTAGCCGGTTTAGGTGTACTGCGCCATCAGCAGTCCGATGAGGACCGCGTACCCGGCGGCGCCGGCGAAGGTGAAGCCGGTCTCGTTGCGTACCTCGAAGAACACCTCGGAGACCGGCTTGTGCTGGTCCGGCACGACCGCGAGGACGACCACGATGATCGCCACGCCGGCGAGGTGCCACCAGGCGCTGACGTCCGACAGGACCCGCACGAGGTTGACCCCGAAGGTGTTGAGCAGGCCGTGGGCGACGATGATCAGCAGGAAGATCAGGAAGGTGCGGCCGGCGGTCACCTCCATGTCGAAGGCGAGACCCAGGAAGGCCGCCGTGGTGATCGCGGCCCCGAAGTCGATCGCGGCGGTCACCGCCACCTCGCCCAGGAAGTTGAACCAACCGACGAACCAGGCCCAGGCGGCCTTGTTCCGCTTGGCCAGCGCGGCGGCCCACCAGTAGAGGGCGCCGGCGGTGGGATAGACCGAGCAGATCTCGGCCATCGCCAGCGCGACGAAGATGACCATGACGCCGACGAAGAGCCAGCCCAGGGTGATGGCCAGCGGGCCGCCCGCCGTCATGGCGATGCCGTACGACGTGATCGCGCCGGCCAGGATGGAGATGATGGAGAACGAGACGGCGAAGTTGGAGAAGCCGGACAGCTTTCGGCGGAGCTCCTGCTGGTATCCCAGCTGCGCGAGCCGTTCCTCGTCGCTGACGGGGGAAGCCGGGGGTACGCCGTCCTGGATCGATGAGCTCATCGTGTCTCCCTTGGACCGCAGGGGTAGGGGCTGTGACCTGGATCACTGCCTGACGGGATAATCGCCCCCACGGTCAGCGAGGTCAATGGAGATCGACCGAAAATGTTGCCCGGATCAGACCATTAACCGATGCCGGCGTCCCGCCGCCGTCCTAAATGCCTTGCCCCACCGGCCCGTCCGGCGGGATCCTTGAGCCCGTGACCAGGCCCGATCGCGACGGGCCGACACCGGGCGCTCGGCAACGCCCGGTCCGCGACGGCGCGGGGCGTCCACCTCTCTCTCACTGACGTACGGCGATTCGCCGTACCCTCCGGACGCCCCGCGCCGCCGCCCTCCACCGGCCCTCAGGACGGCCCGCCGCCCGCGACCCAGGCCAGCAGGAAGTCCGCGGCCGGCACGGCGAAGAGCAGACAGACCGCGGCCAGCCGCGGGATGGACGGCTGCCGGACGGCGACGGCGTACCCGGCGACCAGCACCGGCGCCCAGACCGTCTGCAGGACCCAGGAGTCCCGCCGGACCAGCAGGTCCAGGTGGCAACTGACCAGCCACAGCGCCGTCGCCGCCGTCCAGAGGACGAGGCCGGCCCGCCGGCACACCCGAGGCGTCCAGCGGACCGCCGCGGTCGTGTCACCGGCCGCCCTGTCGGCGTCGACGTCCAGCACCGTCGTCGGCAGGTAGAGCGCGGCCACCAGGAGCAGGCCCAGCAGCGCCACCAGCACCGGGTAGTCGGTGACGGGCCGGTGCAGCGACCAGCCGGCCATCGGCGCGAGCACGCCGACGGTGAGCGCGTTCACGGCGACGTCGAGGCCGGGCCGGGCCTTGAGGCGGACCGGTGGGGCGCTGTAGAGCCAGCCGAGCAGCAGCACGGCGGCCGTGCCCAGAGCGAAGCCCGGCCCGACCGCGGCCGCCACGCCGAGCGCCGCGACGCAGGCGCCGGTGTGCCAGCGGACCAGGTCGGCCTCGGTGAGCAGACCGGTGACCAGCGGCGCGGTCGCCTTGCGCGGGTTCCGTCGGTCGCTGGGCAGGTCGTGCAGATCGTTGACCGCGAGGACGGCGCCCCAGACCAGCGGCCCGAGCACGACCAGCGCGGCCAGCGACCGCGGGATCGCCGCGCCGGGTGGCAGCCAGCCGCGGGTGGCGAGCACGGAACCGGCGTACGCGGCCGCCCAGCCGAGCGGCCAGAACCACGGGCGGGTCAGGCGGAGCACCGCCCAGACCCGGTCCGCTCGCCGACGGGCGGCGGGGCGCAGGAGGACCATGTACCCGACGCTAGGAACCGGCCGGACGGCCGGCCTCACACCGTGGGGTCGGTCGCCTCCCCCGCCGGAGGGAGTTCCGGCTCCGCGACGCGCAGGACCAGACCCGGCGCGGCGACCTGGACCGGGCCCGGGTACGACCGGCCGGCCGCCGCGACCGCCTGGTCCGGCGGGGTGCCCGGCCAGAGGTGGGTGAGCAGCACCCGCCGCGCCCCGGCGGCGGCCGCGTACCGGCCGACCTCGGCGGCGCTGGACAGGTTGCCGGCGTGCCGGTCCGGGATCTCCTCGGGGTACGTCGCGTCGGCGATCAGCACGTCGGCGTCCCGGGCCAGCTCGACGAGGTCCGGGCTGGGGCCGGTGTCGCCGGTGTAGGCGAGCGCCAGGTCCCCGACGGCGAACCGGGCACCGGCATTGGGCACCCAGTGCGGCAACGCCCAGGTCCGCACCGCGAACGGTCCGAGGTCGAACCGGTCGCCCGGCGCGAAGGCGTGCCAGACGTACGCCGGGTCGACCAGGCCCGGCTCGTCCAGGGCGAGCAGCCGGTCCAGGCTGCCGGCGGGCGCGTGGACGGGCAGCGGCGGGCCGGACCGGTCGGCGAGCACCCGGGCCCGCAGCAGCGGTTGCAGGTCGGCGCAGTGGTCCGGGTGGCCGTGACTGACGTAGACGGCGTCGACCTGGGCCGCCGGGACGCGTGCCAGCAGCGGTTGCAGGGTCGCGTAACCGGGGTCGATCAGCAGCCGGAAGCCGTCGTGTTCGACGAGGAAGCCGGAGCACGCCTGCTCGGCGGTGGGCCAGGCGCCGAGGCCGCCGAGGACGGTGATCCGCATGGGCCGACCCTAACCGCCGCCGACGTTGCCCCGTCGTCCCGGCCGGCGCCCCTCAGGCGAACAGCAGGCCGGCCACCCAGAGGGCGGCGATGACCACGCCGGCCAGGAACTCGACCAGCATGGACAGCCCGGCCGCCTTGAGCGCCTGCACGGTGGCCGGCCAGGCGAGCTGGTTGCTGCCCAGCCGCAGCCGCTCCGCGCCCCAGATCCCGCCGACGAAGCCGATCGGCAGGCCGACGACCGGGATGACGAAGAACCCCACCAGCCCGAGCAGGCCACCGGCCAGCAGGGACGAGGTCGGCACCCCGGTCCGCTTCAGGTTCCGCCCCGGCCAGGCGTACTTGACCACCGCGCCGCCGGCCGCGACCACGGTGGCGGCGGCGAGCACCGCCCAGCGCCCCGGACCGGCCCCGCCGAACAGCGTCCACACCAGCACCCCGCCCCAGCAGAGCGGCAGCGCCGGCAGCCCGGGCACCACCACCCCGGCCAGCCCGGTGAGGATCGCCAGCGCGGCGACCAGCGACACCACCGCCTGCGTGTCGGTCAGACCCATGCCGCCTCCCGTTGCTCGCCGACCCGACCCGGCGTCGGTCCGGTCCTCGCGCCCTGATGCCCGGAAGACGGTCCGCTCACGCCGCCCGCCCGCCGCCGGCCAGCCGGGCGTGGATCCGGTCGGCGGGCATCGGGGCGCCGAACCAGCGGCCCTGCCCGGTGTCGCAGCGCAGCGCCCGCAGCCGCTCGGCCTGCACCTCGGTCTCCACCGCCTCGGCGGTCACCCAGAGCTCCAGGGCGTGGGCCAGCCGGACCAGCGCGTCGACGATCCGCTCGTCCCGGTGGTCGGCGGCGGCATCCGTCCCGTCGGCCCGGATGCCCTCGACGAAGGGGCCGGCCAGCTTCAGGCAGTGGATCGGCAGCCGCCGCAGGTAGGCCAGGTTGGAGTAGCCGGTGCCGAAGTCATCGATGGCCAGCCGTACGCCGAGACCGGCCAGGCGGCACAGGGAACGCAGCGGCTCCCCGGCGGTGCCCATCAGGGCGCTCTCGGTCAGCTCGAGCTGCAGCAGCTCGGCGGGGAGCCCGGTGTGCTGCAACGCCTCGGCGACGGTATCCACGATGCCGGGGTCGTCGGCCTGCCGGGCGGCCAGGTTGACGTTGACCACCAGCCGGCTCTCCGGGTACGCCCGCCGCCAGCTCTCGGCGTCCCGGCACGCCTGCTTCAGCACCCAGGCGCCGAGCCGGACGATCAGGCCGGTCTCCTCGGCCAGCCCGATGAACCGGTCCGGGCCGATCAGCCCCAGCTCGGGATGCTGCCAGCGGACCAGCGCCTCGACCGCCACCATCGACCCGTCGAGCAGGGACACGATGGGCTGGTAGTGCACCACGAACTCGCCCCGGTCCAGCGCGGCCGGCAGCCCGGCGGCCAGGGCCGAGCGGGCGATGTCCGCGGCGCTGCGCTCCGGGTCGTAGACCGCCCACCGGCCCCGCCCCTCGGCCTTCGCCCAGTAGAGGGTGGTGTCGGCGGCCTTCATCAGCTCCGACACGCTGGTCTCCACCGCCGGGCACTCCACGATGCCGATGCTGGCCGAGACGGCGAGCTGCTGGTCCCCGACGTGGACCGGGGCGGAGACCGCCGCGAGTGCCAGCTCGGCCACCTCGACCGCGTCGTCGAGGCCGCCGTCGGAGTCGACCAGGATGACGAACTCGTCGCCCCCCATCCGGGCCACCAGGTGCCCCTGGCCGGCCACGCAGTCGGCGAGCCGTCGGCCGATCACCTTGAGCAGCCGGTCACCGAGGTCATGGCCGAGGCTGTCGTTGATCGCCTTGAAGCCGTCCAGGTCGATGAAGCAGATCCCGACCCGCTGCTCCGGGCCGGCGGTGTCGAAGACCTCGCCCAGGGTCTCGAAGAAGAGGGTCCGGTTGGGCAGGCCGGTGAGTGGATCGTGCAGCGCCTCGAAGCGCAGCCGCTGCTGGAGCTCGTACCGCTCGGTGATGTCCTCGATCATCGCGACGGTGAACCGGGGTCGGCCGTCGTCGTACCGGATCAGCGAGACGGCGAGGTCGGTCCAGACGATGCTGCCGTCCTTGCGGTGGTAGCGCTTCTCCACCCGTACGCTGTCGTGCTTGCCCTCGATCAGCTCCTGGTAGAGCTCCCACATGCCGGCCGCGTCGTCGGCGTGGAACAGCGCGGCGACGTTGATCTCGCGCAGCTCCGCGACGCTGTAGCCGAGCATGTCCGCGAAGGGCTGGTTGACCTCCAGGATGGTGCCGTCGGTGCCGGCGATGCCGATCCCGATCGCGGCGCCGGTGAACACCGCGCGGAACCGGGCCTCGCTGTCCCGCAGCGCCTGCTCCACCGCGTCCCGGGCCTGCCAGGCGGAGCGGGAGATCCGCTCCTGCTGGCTGAATGTCCGGTCCCGCAGCGCCCGGGCGAAGCCCGCCGCGAGGGCGCCCTGCAGCGCGGCGACCCGCTCCCGCGCCTCCGGCTGCTCCGCCCGGGACGCCAGCACCCAGGACAGGAACCGGTCGCCGAGCGCCTGGACCGACCAGTCCAGCACGCCCGGCTCGGTGAGGTGCGTCTCCACCAGGGCCCGCCCCACGTCCTCCGCCGCCTCGGCGGAGAACGCCGGGGCGAGCACGGCCTGCCCGAGGCGTACGGTGTGCACCAGCAGCAGCCGCTCGGTCTCGGCCGCGCTGAGCGGCACGAATCCGATGCGCCGCACCGCCCGGGCCCACTCGGCCGCGTACGCCTGGGCACCCGGTCGGCTGAACCCGCCCCCGTCGGGGTCCGGGGCGCGCATGTCGGCTCAGCCGGCGGGCCGGTCGTACCGGGCGACGCCGCCGAACGCCCCGAACCGCTCGGGGTGGTCGTCCACGTCGGACGGCGAGTCGGGCCGCCACAGCGGCATGTGCACCACGCCCGGTTCGAGGATCGTCCAGTCACCGAAGTAGCCGGTGATCTCGGCGCGGGACCGGAGGGTGATCTCCGTGGCGGTACGCGCGGAGAGCCGCTGCGCGTCCAGCATCTCCTGTGGCTGGTCCTCGAAGGTCGAGTGGGAGATGACCAGGAAGCTGCCGGGCGCGGCGGCGGCGCGCAGGGTGGCCAGGATGTCGGCGGGCCGGTCGGCGTCGGGGATGAAGTGCACCACCCCGGCGAGCAGGATGCCGAGCGGCCGGTCGAAGTCGATCAGGCCGCTGGTGCGGGCCTGGTCCAGGATCAGCTTCGGCTCGCGCAGGTCGCCGTGGACGGCGACGGCGCGGTCGTTGCCGGCGAGCAGTTCCCGGCTGTGCGCCACCGCGACCGGGTCGATGTCGACGTAGACGATCCGCGCCTGCGGGTTGGCCGCCTGGGCCACCTCGTGCACGTTGCCCACGGTGGGAATCCCGGAGCCGATGTCGAGGAACTGGTCGATGCCCGCGTCGAGCAGCGCCCGTACCGCCCGGCGCAGGAACTCCCGGCCGGAGCGCATGGTGGCGGCCAGGTTCGGGGTCATCGCCGCGATCTGCTCGGCGAGCTGCCGGTCGATCTCGAAGTTGTGCGCGCCGCCGAGGAAGTAGTCGTAGACCCGGGCCGCGCTCGGCCGGCTCAGGTCGATCTCGGCGGGAAGTCCGTCCGGCGTCTGCATCGCTCGGTCCCCCAGGTCGTCACCGCGTAGCTGTGGTCCACACCACTCTATTCGCGCGCCCCCAGATCCGGGAGATCCACTGTCGACGGACGGTCCGGCGGTGGAGCCGACGGGCCGTCCGGACAGCGGCTCAGGCGGCCGACTCCAGCAGCAGCGAGATGCCCTGCCCGACGCCGATGCACATGGTGGCCAGGGCCCGCCGGCCGCCCCGGCGACGCAGCTCCAGCGCGGCGGTGAGCGCAAGCCGGGCGCCGCTGGCGCCGAGCGGGTGGCCGAGCGCGATCGCGCCGCCGTTCGGGTTGACGTGCTCGGCGTCCTCGGGCAGCCCCAGCTCGCGCAGCACCGCCACGGACTGGGCCGCGAACGCCTCGTTCAGCTCGATCACGTCGACGTCGGCCAGGCCCAGGCCGTACCGGTCGAGCAGCTTGCGGGTGGCCGGCACCGGCCCGATCCCCATGATCCGCGGCGGCACGCCGGCCGCCGCCGCGCCGGTGACCCGGGCCAGCGGGGTGAGCCCGTACCGGTCGACGGCCGCCTCGGAGGCGACCAGCAGGGCCACCGCGCCGTCGTTGACGCCGGAGGAGTTGCCGGCGGTCACCGTGCCGCCCGCCCGGAACGGGGTGGGCAGCGCGGCGAGCTTGTCCAGCGAGGTCTCTCGGGGGTGCTCGTCGACCTCGACCAGCTTTGTCTCGCGCTTGCCGGCCGGCACGGTCACCGGCACGATCTCCTCGGCCAGCCGGCCGTCCGCCTGCGCCTTGGCGGCGCGCTGCTGCGAGCGGAGGGCGAACTCGTCCTGCGCCGCGCGGTCCACGCCGTGGTCGGCGGCGACGTTCTCCGCCGTTTCCGGCATCGAGTCGATGCCCCAGCCCTGCTTCATCAGCGGGTTGACCAGCCGCCAGCCGATGGTGGTGTCGTAGACCTCGGCGGTGCGGGCGAACGCCGTGGTCGCCTTCGGCATCACGAAGGGGGCGCGGCTCATGCTCTCCACCCCGCCGGCGACCACCAGATCGGCCTCGCCCGCCACGATCGACCGGGCGGCGGTGGCCAGGGCGTCCAGGCCGGAGCCGCAGAGCCGGTTGACCGTGCTGCCGGGGACCTCCTCGGGCAGCCCGGCGAGCAGCGCCGCCATCCGGGCCACGTTGCGGTTGTCCTCGCCGGCCTGGTTGGCGCAGCCCAGGATCACATCGTCGGTGCGGGCCCAGTCCACGCCGGGGTGACGGGCGACCAGTTCGCGGATCACATGGGCGGCCAGGTCGTCGGGGCGGACCCCGGCGAGGGCACCGGCGTACCGGCCGATCGGGGTGCGGACTCCGGCCACGAGGTATGCCACGGTCATGGTGCTGCGTCCTTCGGGGGTGGAAGGGGCGGGCGGCGGGTCGCCCACCGGGTCACGGGGACGCCCGGCGCCAGGATATCCACGCCCGGAACGGCTAGGTTGGCGGCATGGCCCGGGCCCAGTTCAGCGCAGAGAGCACCCGCAGCGGTCAGTTCGTCCGCCAGCCCAACCGGTTCACCGGTCGGGTCACCCCGCACTCCACCTCGCCGGAGGGCGGCGGCCCCGACGACCAGGACCGCTGGCCGCTGGAGGCCGGCCGGTACCGGTTGATCTGGTGCCGGGCCTGCCCGTGGGCGCACCGGGCCCGGATCGTCCGCAGCCTGCTCGGCCTGGACGACGTGATCTCGCTGGGCACGGTCGACCCGATCCGGGACGAGCGGGGTTGGCGCTTCTCCCTCGACCCGGACGGCTTCGACCCGGTCCTCGGGATCGGCTTCCTCTCCGACGCGTACCTGGCCACCGACCCGGACTACACCGGCCGGGTGACCGTGCCGGCGCTGGTCGACACGCTCACCGGCCGGGTGGTCACCAACGACTACCCGCAGCTCACCCTGGACTTCTCCACCGAGTGGCGGCGGTTCCACAAGCCGGACGCGCCGGATCTCTACCCGGTCGAGCTGCGGCCGGAGATGGACGCGCTGATGGCGGAGATCCACCGGGACGTCAACAACGGCGTCTACCGGTGCGGCTTCGCCACCTCCCAGGAGGCGTACGACGAGGCGTACACCGCGCTCTTCGCCCGGCTTGACGCGCTGTCGGAGCGGCTGGCCGGTCGCCGTTACCTGATGGGCGACGGGATCACCGAGGCGGACGTGCGGCTGTTCACCACGCTGGTCCGCTTCGACGTGGCGTACCACGGGCATTTCAAGTGCAACCGGCAGAAGCTGACCGAGATGCGGGTGCTCTGGGCGTACGCCCGGGACCTGTTCCAGACCCCCGGCTTCGGCGAGACGGTGGACTTCGACCACATCAAGCGGCACTACTACGCCACCCACGAGATGATCAATCCGACCCGGATCGTGCCGCTGGGTCCGGACCTTTCCGGCTGGACCACGCCGCACGGGCGTGGCTGAGCCCGGCGTCGTCCGGGCCGCCGCCGCGTCCGCCGCCGCCGGCTGCACCCTCGCCGGGGCGGTCGCGGTGACGGTCGCCGTGGTCGCCGGTCCCGGTCCGGGCCTGACCGGGTACGTGAGCGAGGCCGGCGTCACCGACAGCGGGTACGCCGGGGCGTACCGGATCGGGGTGTTCGCCCTGGCCGCGGCGCTGCTGCTGCTCGCCGCGGCGCTGCCCCCGGCGCTGCGGACGGCGGCGGCGCTGCTCGCCGCCGGCGGGGTCGGCACGGTGCTCTCCGGGGCGGTGACGTGCAGCGCGGGCTGCCCGCTGCCGCCGTTCGAGGCGGCCACCGTGGCGGACCTGGTGCACGGCGGCGCGAGCATCGCGGCGACCGCCGCGGTGGTCTTCGCGATGCTGGTCCTGCTCGTCTCCCCGGCGGCCGACCCGCCGCTGCGCCGGATCGCCGGGGTCGGCGCGGCCCTGGCCCTGCCGCTGTCCGGGGCGGTCGGGCTGGCCATGCTGACCGTGGGCCGGGGCGGCCTGGTCGGGGTGCTGGAGCGGCTGCTGCTGGCGGTGGCGGCCGGCTGGGGGCTGGCCACCGCCGGCGCGCTCGGCCTGGCCCACAGGTGAGGCCGGGCCGGGTGTTCCCCGGCCCGGCGCCCGGATCAGGGCTTGACGGCGAGTACCGGTCGGTCGGCGTCGAGCAGGATGCGCTGCGCCGCGCTGCCCATGATCAGCTTGCCGACCGGTGAGCGGCGGCGCAGGCCGATCACGACCACCGAGGCGTCGATCGCCTCGGCGACGCGCACGACCTCCTCGGCGAGGTCCCCGGCGTGCGCGTCCTGGCGGATCTCGACCTCGACACCGGCCGTCGTCGCCCGCTGGACGAGGCTCTCGATCTCGGCCCCGCCGGCGAGGTCCGCGCTGACCGGCGCGCCCTCGCGCGGGGTGTTGAGCACCACCAACCGTTCCTGGCGGCGGCCGGCCTCCGCGACGGCGGCGGTGAAGGCCGCGTTCCCTTCCGGCGTGGGGATGTAGGCGACGAGGACGGTCACACGAGCTCCTTGGTGTCCTGGGATGCGGGGTCGGGACGGGACGCCGCCGGCCGTCGGCGGAGGGCGGCCCGCAGCGGCGGCAGCAGGGCCACGAGCAGGAACACGGCGAGCAGGGTTCCGGAGATCGGCCGGGTGAAGAAGCCGGTCGCGTCGCCGTCGAAGATCAGCAGGGAGCGGCGCAGCGAGTCCTCCAGCAGCGAGCCGAGCACGAAGGCCAGCACCAGCGGGCCCGGCTCGAAACCGAACTTCTTCATCAGGTACCCGAGGACACCGAAGAAGATCACCAGCACGATGTCGAAGACGTCGTTGTTCACCGTGTAGACGCCGACCAGCGTGATCAGCACCGTGATCGGCGCGAGGATCGTCGCTCGTACCCGGAGGATCCGCACGAACAGGCCGACCAGCGGAATGCTCATGATCAGCAACAGGATGTTGCCGATGTACATCGAGTTGACCACGCCCCAGAACAGCTCGGGCTCCTGGCTGACCAGCTGCGGGCCGGGGCTCACGCCCTGGATCAGCAGCGCGCCGAAGATGACCGCCATCGTCGCGTTGGCCGGGATGCCGAGCGTCAGCAGCGGGATGAACGACGACGTCGCGGCGGCGTTGTTCGCCGTCTCCGGGGCGGCGACGCCCTCGACCGCGCCCCGGCCGAACCGCTCCGGGTTCTTGGCCCGGCGCTTCTCCAGGGCGTACGCGGCCAGCGAGGAGAGCGTGGCGCCGCCGCCGGGCAGGATGCCCAGGACGAAGCCGAGCAGCGATCCGCGCCCGATGGCCCCGGCGGACTCCCGCAGGTCGGCGCGGGACGGCCAGACGTTGGCCACCTTCGTCGGCGCCTGCACCGCCCCGTGGCGCTCCTCCAGGTTGTAGAGGATCTCACCGAGGCCGAAGAGGCCCATGGCGATCGGGACGAAGTCCAGGCCGTCGGCGAGGGACAGGTTGTCGAAGGTGAACCGCTCGGCACCGGTGAAGCCGTCCCGGCCCACCGTGGCCAGCAGCAGGCCGACGCAGGCGGCGATCACCGCCTTCATCCGTCCCCCGCTGCTCACCGTGGCGACCAGCAGGATGCCGAGCAGGGCCAGGGCCGTGTACTCGGGCGGGCCGAAGTCCAGCGCGAACCCGGCGACCAGGGGGGCGACCAGCGTGAGCGCGATGATCGAGACAGTGCCGCCGATGAAGGAGCCGACGGCGGCGATGCCCAGGGCGGTGCCGGCCCGGCCCTGGCGGGCCAGCGCGTGCCCATCGAAGACGGTCACCACCGAGGACGCCTCGCCGGGCAGCCGCAGCAGGACCGAGGTGATCGTGCCGCCGTACTGGGCGCCGTAGAAGATGCCGGCGAGCATGATGATCGCGGTCACCGGCTCGATGCCGAAGGTGACCGGGAGCAGGATCGCGATGGTCGCCGCCGGGCCGAGGCCCGGCATGACGCCGATCAGCATGCCGATGACGACACCGATCAGGCAGTAGAGCAGGTTCGTCGGTTCGAGTACGACGCCGAAACCGTCGAGGACAGGGCCGAAGTCCACGGACCCTCCTAGAAGAGGTGCGGGATGGGGACGGAGAGGGCCGCCACGAAGACGAGGTAGAACGCGACCACCACGGCGATGCTCGTCACGATCGACGTACGCCAGCCTTCCCGGCCGAGGAACCGCAGCCAGACGAAGGTGAGCAGGGTGGCGGGGATCTCGAAGCCGATGACGCTGATGACGGCGACGAACCCGATCATGGTGGCCAGGCCGGCGAGGACCAGCCAGCTCGCCCCGGAGAAGCGTTCGGCGTCCGTCGTCCGCCGGGCCGTGGCGAGCAGGCCGATACCCAGCACGACCAGCACGGCGCTGACCAGCAGCGGCCACGTGCCGGACTCGGGGCTGCGGGGGGTGCCGAGGCCGAGGCGGGTGGAGCCGACGAGCGCGGCGATGCCGAGCGCGACGACGGCGACCGCGATGAGCGCGTTGCTGAGCGGACCGGCGGCGGGTGGCCGCCCCTCGTGCTCCACCTCCTCGACCCGCTGGATCGCCTCCTCGAGGCTGAGCTCGTCGAGGTGGGGTTCGCCGGAGCGGGGCCCGTCGGCGGTGGGGCCGCCCAGCGCGGCCGCCCCGGCCTGGCGGGGGGTGTCCCCGGCGGCCACCCGGCCGCCGGGGACACCCGCGCTGCGCGTCCCGTCGGGTGCGGAAGTCACTTCGCTCCGCCGAGGCTGATCTGGTACTTCTCGATCACGCCGCGGTACTTGTCCAGGTTGCCGGTCCACTGCGTGCGCAGCTCCTCGCCGGCGACCTCGTTCGGGGTGAGCTGGTTGTCCTCGTTGAACTTCTTGTACTCGTCGGCCTGGAACGCCTTCTGGAACGAGGCGCGGAGGGCGTCGACGACCTCCTTCGGCGTGCCCTTCGGGGCGAAGATCGCCCGCGACTGCTGGACCGGCACGTCGCGGCCCGTCTCCACCGCGGTGGGGGTGTCGGGCAGGTAGGACGGCCGCTTCTCGGCGAAGGTCACGATCGGGGTGAGCTTGCCGGCCTTGATCTGCTCGATCGCCTCACCGAGCTGGATCGAGCCGACGTCCACCTGGCCACCGAGGACCGCCGTCAGCGTCGGCGATCCGCCGTCGAACGGGACGTCCTTGGCCTTGATGCCGGCCTGCGCGAACAGGAGCGCCTGGGAGAGCTGGCTGCCGGTGCCGACGCCGGTGGTGCCGAAGGTGATCTGCCGGCCGGCCTTGGCCAGGTCGTCGACGGTCTTGAAGCCGGACTTGGGCGAGGTCACGAGCACGTAGTCGTCCTGGCTGATGCCGGTGACGATCTCGTAGTCGGCGATGTCCGGCGCCTGACCCTTGGCCACCGCCAGCGGGGTGATGTAGGCGAGGCTGCCGTTGTAGACCATCAGGGTGTGCCCGTCGGCCTTCTCGCCGGCCAGCTCCTTGGCGGCCAGGGCGCCGTTCGCGCCGGGCCTGTTCTCCACCGTGACGGGGACGCCGAGGTCGTGCGAGACCTGCTTCGCCAACGCCCGGGCGATGAGGTCCGTGCTGCCGCCCGGGTCCTGGCCGACCAGGATCGTGATGGGGGCCTTGCCCGGGAACTTCGCGTCGTCGCTGGATCCGCCGCCGACGTTGCCGCCGCAGGCGGCGAGCGAGAGGGCCAGGCCGAAGCCGGCACCCGCCGCCGCCCACCGGCGCACGCGGTTGATCGTCATGTCGTTCTCCTCATTAGCAGAGCCATGTTTCAGCGGTGGGCGCTGTGAGTCGAGTCACGGACGCCTGGATGACGGGAGCCTAGGGACCTCGACTCATGCCTGTCCAAATCCAATGCGGCATCAATTGATACCTTCTTGACATGGCGTTCACACTCGAGCAACTTCGCGGATTCGTCACGGTCGCGGAGGAGCTGCACTTCGGTCGCGCGGCCGCGCGGCTGCAGATGACGCAGCCCCCGTTGAGCCGGCAGATCCAGAAGCTGGAACGGGTCGTCGGCGCCCAACTGCTGGAGCGGGACAACCGGGGGGTCGCCCTCACGGCCGCCGGCGCGGCGTTCCTGGTCGAGGCCCGCCGGCTGCTCACGCTCGCGGGCTCCGCGCCGGAACTGGCCCGGCGGGTGTCGTCCGGGGCCAGCGGCGTGGTCCGGATCGGGTTCACCGCCGCCTCGGCGTACGGGATTCTGGGCGGGTTGCTGAACGACCTGTCCCGCGAGCTGCCCGACGTCGGGGTGGACCTGGCCGAGATGGTGACCCGCGAGCAGGTCGCCGGGCTGCTCAAGGAGGAGATCGACCTGGGGCTGGCTCGCCCGCCCTTCGACGAGCAGGCCTTCGGCTCCCGGCTGCTGCACCGGGAAGCGCTGCTGATCGCGGCACCCGCCGGGCACCGGCTGCTGGGGCTGGGGCGGCCCGCGGCAGCGCCGGACCTGGCGGCGGAGCCGGTGATCATGCACTCACCCACCAAGGCCAAGTACTTCTACGACCTGGTCGCGGGCGTCGTACCGATCGCCGCCGAGAACACCGTGCACAGCGTGAGTCAGGTGCTCACCATGCTCTGGCTGGTGGCGGCGGGCCGGGGGGTCGCGTTCGTCCCCGCCGGCGCCGCCCGGCTGCCGATCGACGGGGTGGGCTTCGTCCCGCTGCAGACCCCCGTGCCGGAACCCGTGGAGCTGCACCTGTTGTGGTCCCGGGAGTCGAAGAATCCCGCGCTGTGGCGGGCGCTCGCCGCACTGGAGCGACGGACGGACAACTCCTGATACCCCAGGAGCATCGTTCGATGCGGAAGCGCTCTTGGACATGCATCGTCACAGCTTCCTACGGTGATCCCGACCACCGTCCGCGTCGCCCGCCAACTCGGGCGCGGACCCGTCGGACCCAAGGACAGATCATCGTGACGCTGCTGCCCCCGGACGTTCTCGCCGACCGGCTGAAGTCGGGCCTGCTCTCCTTCCCGGTCACCCACTTCGACGCCGACCTGCAGTTCGACGAGGCCCGTTACCGGGAGCACCTGGCCTGGCAGGCGAGCTTCGAGGTCGCCGGCCTGTTCGCCGCGGGCGGCACGGGTGAGGGCTTCTCGCTCACCTCCGCCGAACTGGACCGGGTCGTCCGGGTCGCCGTCGACGAGGTGGCCGGCAAGGTCCCGGTCATCGCGCCGGCCACCGGCGGCACCGCCGTCTCCGTGGCCCAGGCCCGGGCCGCCCAGGCCGCCGGGGCCGACGGGCTGCTGCTGTTCCCGCCGTACCTCACCGAGGCCAGCCAGCAGGGTCTGGTCGAGCACGTCAGCGCGGTGTGCCGGGCGACCGACCTCGGCGTCATCGTCTACAGCCGGGCGAACGCCGTGCTCACCGACGCCACCGTCGCCGAGCTCGCCGACCGGAACCCCAACCTGATCGGGCTGAAGGACGGCGTCGGCGACATCGAGCGGATGACCCGCACCTACGCCCGGGTCGGCGACCGGCTGATCTACATCGGCGGGCTGCCGACGGCCGAGACGTTCGCGCTCCCGCTCCTCCAGCTCGGCGTGAGCACCTACTCCTCGGCGCTGTACAACTTCCTGCCCGAGTTCGCGCTCCGGTTCTACGCGGCCGTCCGCGCCCAGGACCGGCCGGCGGTCTACCAGATGCTCACCGACTTCGTGATCCCGTACCTGGACCTCCGGGACCGGGCCAAGGGGTACGCCGTCTCCATCATCAAGGCCGGCCTGACCGCGGTGGGGCGGGACGGCGGCCGGGTGCGGCCCCCGCTGTCCGACCTGACCGACACCGAGCTCGCGGAGCTGACCACCCTGATCCAGAAGGTCCCGTGACCCCCTTCACCGACGGCGAGAGGACGGCGATGACCGGCCGCACCCCGACCGTGGCCCGTGTCGAGGCGGTACCCGTCGCGGGACACGACAGCATGCTGCTCAACCTCAGCGGCGCGCACGGCCCGTTCTTCACCCGCAACATCGCCATCGTCACCGACAGCGAGGGCCGGGTCGGCGTCGGCGAGG
This sequence comes from Micromonospora sp. NPDC051924, assembly GCF_055586005.1. Lineage (NCBI taxonomy): Bacteria > Bacillati > Actinomycetota > Actinomycetes > Micromonosporales > Micromonosporaceae > Micromonospora > Micromonospora sp. NPDC051924. Next base: position 177,683 of record NZ_JBVJJA010000006.1, on the reverse strand, counting down.
TGCCCGGCGGCGAGGCGATCCGCCGCACGATCTCGGACGCCGGCGCGCTGCTGGTCGGACAGCCGGTGGCCCACCTCGGCCGGCTGCTGCGGGGCATCGCCGGGACCTTCGCCGACCGCGACGCCGGCGGTCGTGGCCTGCAGACCTTCGACCTGCGCACGACGGTCCACGCGGTGACCGCGCTGGAGTCGGCCCTGCTGGACCTGCTGGGTCAGCACCTCGGCGTGCCGGTGGCCGAACTCCTCGGCGACGGGCGGCAGCGCGACAGCGTCCCGATGCTCGGCTACCTCTTCTACGTCGGAGACCGCCGCTGCACCGACCTGCCCTACCTCACGGAGACCGAGCCGGCCGACGAGTGGGAGCGGCTGCGCCGCGAGCCGGCGCTGACTCCCGACGCGGTGGTGGCGCTGGCCGAGGCGGCGCAGGCCCGCTACGGGTTCACCGACTTCAAGCTCAAGGGCGGCGTGTTCGCCGGCGAGCAGGAGGTCGCTGCCGTCCGCGCCCTCGCCGAACGGTTCCCGGACGCGCGGGTCACGCTCGACCCGAACGGCGGCTGGTTGCTGGCCGAAGCCGTCGAGCTCTGCCGCGACCTGCACGGGGTGCTCGCGTACGCCGAGGACCCGGTCGGCGCCGAGGGCGGGTTCTCGGGACGGGAGATGATGGCCGAGTTCCGGCGGATCACCGGGCTGTCGACGGCCACCAACATGATCGCGACCGACTGGCGTCAGCTCGCCCACGCGATCCGGTCGGACGCGGTCGACATCCCCCTCGCCGACCCGCACTTCTGGACGATGCGCGGCTCCGTCCGGGTCGCCCAGCTCTGCCACGACTTCGGCCTCACCTGGGGTTCGCACTCGAACAACCACTTCGACATCTCGCTGGCGATGTTCACCCACGTGGGGGCGGCCGCCCCGGGCGAGATCACCGCCCTGGACACGCACTGGATCTGGCAGGACGGGCAGGCGCTCACCCGCCGACCGCTGCAGATCCGGAACGGCCGGATCGAGGTGCCCACCGCGCCCGGGCTGGGGGTCGAGCTCGACCGCGACGCCCTGGCCGCGGCGCACGAGCTGTACCTGGAGCACGGCCTGGGCGCTCGCGACGACGCCGTCGCGATGCAGTACGTCCTCCCGGGCTGGACGTTCGACCCCAAGCGCCCCTGCCTGGTCCGCTGACCGCCGCCCTGGCGGGAAAGGAAAGACATGACCACTGCCACTCCTCCCGCAATCCTCGACCGGATCGAGTCGGTGACCCTCTCGTCCGTCACCCTTCCGTTGGCAACCGGGATCAGCGACGCGAAGGTGCTCACCGGTCGGCAGCGGCCGATGACGGAGGTCGCCTTCCTCTTCGCCGAGATCCGTACCGAGGCGGGGCTCGAGGGGGTCGGCTTCAGCTACTCGAAGCGGGCCGGCGGGCCGGCGCAGTTCGCGCACGCCCGGGAGGTCGCGCCGGACCTGATCGGCGAGGACCCCAGCGACATCGGCCGGCTCTGGACCAAACTGGTCTGGTCGGGCGCGTCGGTCGGGCGCAGCGGCGCGGCGACCCAGGCGCTCGCCGCGATCGATGTGGCGCTGTGGGATCTCAAGGCGAAGCGGGCCGGACTGCCGCTGGCCAAGCTGCTGGGCGCGCACCGCGACTCGGTGCGCTGCTACAACACCTCCGGTGGCTTCCTGCACGAGTCGATCGAGCAGGTGCTGGAGAACGCGACCCGCACCCTCGAGTCGGGCGTGGGCGGCATCAAGATCAAGGTAGGCCAGCCCGACTCGGCGGAGGATCTGCGCCGGGTCCGTGCCGTCCGTGAGCACCTCGGCGACACGGTGCCGTTCATGGTGGACGCCAACCAGCAGTGGGACCGGCCGACCGCCATGCGGGTCGGCCGGGCGCTGGAGGAGTTCGGCCTGGTCTGGATCGAGGAGCCGCTGGACGCGTACGACGCGGAGGGGCACGCCCAGCTCGCCCGGTCGCTGGACACGGCGGTGGCGACCGGCGAGATGCTGACCAGCGTCGCCGAGCACTACGAGCTGATCCGGGCCGGCGCGGTGGACATCCTGCAGCCCGACGCGCCACGGATCGGCGGCATCACCCAGTTCCTCAAGCTCGCCACGCTGGCCGAGCACAGCAACCTGCAGCTGGCGCCGCACTTCGCGATGGAGATCCACGTACACCTGGCGGCCGCCTACCCGCACGAGCCGTGGGTCGAGCACTTCGACTGGCTGTACCCGCTGTTCAACGAGCGTCTGGAGACGCGCGGCGGCCGCATGTACCTCTCGGACCGCCCCGGCCTGGGCATCACGCTGAGCGAGCAGGCCCGGGCCTGGACGGTGGACCGCGTCCACGTCAACGCGTCCCGCTGAAGCACATTCACCGCAGCATTGGAGGAACACCCGATGGCCGCAGTCGTCAGCATCGACCCCCGCACCGGTCAGGCGGTCGAGGAGGTCGCGCCGGAGACGACCAGCACGGAGGTGGACGCGCTCTGCGCGGCGGCCCTCGCCGCGGCCCCCGGACTGGAGGCGCTCGGCCGCGCCGGCCGGGCGGCCCTGCTGCGCGGCCTCGCGGACGCCTTGGAGGAGCGCCGGGAGGAGATCGTCGCCGTCGCCGACCGCGAGACCGCGCTCGGGCCGGTACGGCTGACCGGGGAGCTGGCCCGCACCTGTTACCAGCTGCGGATCTTCGCCGAGGTGCTGGACGAGGGCAGCTACCTCGAGGCGGCCATCGACCACGCCGGCGACACCCCGATGGGGCCCCGTCCCGACCTGCGCCGGATGCTCGTCCCGATCGGGCCGGTCGCGGTCTTCGGCGCGAGCAACTTCCCGCTGGCGTTCTCCGTACCCGGTGGCGACACCGCCTCGGCGCTCGCGGCCGGCTGCCCGGTCGTCGTCAAGGCCCACGGGTCCCATCCGGCGACGTCCCAGCTGGTGTTCGACATCCTCGCCGCGGCGGCCGGCAAGGCGGGCGCCCCGGCCGGCACCCTGGGCATCGTCCACGGCGTACCGGCCGGCGCGGCGCTCGTCGCCCATCCGGCCGTCCGGGCCGTGGGCTTCACCGGCTCGCTCACCGGCGGGCGCGCGCTGCTGCGGATCATCGAGCAGCGCCCGGACCCGGTGCCCTTCTACGGGGAGCTCAGCAGCCTCAACCCGGTCGTCGTGACGCCGTGCGCCGCCGCGGAGCGCGGGTCGACGATCGGCACCGAGCTGGTCGGCTCCTTCACCCTCGGCGGCGGCCAGTTCTGCACCAAGCCCGGGCTGGTGTTCGTGCCCGCCGGCCCCGACGGCGACGCGGTGGTCGGCGCGATGGCCGACGCGGTCCGCGGGACCGCCGCCCCGGTGCTGCTCAACGCGGGCATCGCCGCCGCGTACGGCACCATCGCCGGTGGCCTCGCCGAGGCACCGGGCGTCGAGGTGCTGGCCCGGGGCGCGGAGCCGGCGGGAACCGGCTTCCAGGCCGCGCCGCTGCTGCTGACCGCAGCGGCGGGCGAGCTGCCGCCGCAGGTCAACGAGGAATGCTTCGGGCCGGTGTCGGTCGTGGCCCGCTACGCCGGCGAGGCCGAGCTGTTCCCCGCGCTGGCGGCGCTGCCCTCGTCGCTGACCGCGACCGTGCTCCGCGGCCGGGGCGAGACCGAGCTACCCCGGGCGGTGTCCGCACAGCTGCGGGGTCTGGCCGGCCGGCTGGTCTACGACGCCTACCCCACCGGCGTGGCGGTCTCCTGGGCGCAGCACCACGGTGGGCCGTGGCCGTCGACCAACTCGCAGCACACCTCCGTCGGCACCACCGCGATCCGGCGCTTCCTGCGTCCGGTCACCTGGCAGGGCGCGCCCGCCGACCTGCTCCCGGCCGAGCTCACCGACGAGTACCGGCGCATCCCGCGCCGCGTCGACGGCGTTCTGGAGCTGCCCCGATGACCTTGCGCGGACAGCTACCACCGCCCGCCGGCGAGGAACGGGCGGGACGACGCCCGGGCGGCCACCGCGGCGGGCGGCGGGCGGTGGCCGGGCCGGCTCGCACCGCGTGAGCGGCGCGGACCGGGGTACGGCGGGGTGAACGGCGTCATCGGCGGGTTCGCCGCCCTGGTGGCGGTGATCGCGGTCGGCTGGCTCCTGGGCCGGACCGGCACGCTGGGCGCCGACGCCGGCCCGGTGCTGTCGCGGCTGTCCTACTTCGTGGCGACGCCCGCGCTGCTGCTGCTCACGCTCGCCAGGGCCGACCCGGGGGAGCTCCTGTCCGCCGCGCTCGTGGCGACCGCGGGCAGTGCGCTGCTCAGCGCCCTGCTGTACGCGGCGCTGGCCCGGTGGCGCTGGCGGAGCCCGGCGGCCGAGCTGACGGTCGGCGGGCTCGCCTCCTCGTACGTCAACGCCGGCAACCTGGGCATCCCCATCTCCGTCTACGTCCTCGGCGACGCGTCGTTCGTGGCCCCGGTGCTGCTGTTCCAGGTACTCGTGATGGCACCGGTCGGGCTGGCCGTGCTGGCCGGCTCCCGCCCGGCGGGCGAGGCCGTGCCCGGGTGGCGGCTGCTCACCCAGCCGCTCCGGACGCCGGTCGTGCTGGGCTGCGGCCTCGGTGTGCTGGTCGCGGCCGCCGGCGTGCAGCTGCCGTCGCCGGTGCTGAAGCCGGTGGAGCTCACCGCCGCGCTGGCCGTGCCCGCCGCGCTGCTGGCGTACGGCATGAGCCTGCACGGCGCACCCCGCCCCGCGGCCGGGGAGAGCGCCCCCCGGGTGTGGCTCGCCGTGGCGCTCAAGACCGTCGCGCAGCCGGCCCTCGCCTACGCGCTCGGTCGGTGGGTCGCCGGCCTCTCCGGTGTGGCGTTGCTGGCGGTCACCGTCACCTCGGCCCTGCCGACCGCGCAGAACGTCTTCGTCTACGCCTCGTCCTACGACCGGGGCACCCTGCTGGCGCGGGACGTCGTACTGCTCACGACCGTGCTGTCCGTGCCCGTGCTCGTCGGGATCGCCGTGCTGCTCGAGTGAGGACGATGCCGGGAAGGTATCCAGCCATGTCTGGCCGGACTTGGACAGGCATCGTCCTCGGCTCCTAGCGTGAGGCCGTGAGCGGGTCGAGCGGTGGCGAGCCAGGGGAGGGCGGCGTGACGGCGGACCTCGTCGACCGGCTGCGGCAGGTGGTCGGGCCCGCCGCGGCGATCAGCGACCCGGACGACATGGCCGGCTACCTCGCCGACTGGCGCGGCGCGTACCGGGGACGTGCCGCGGCCGTCGTGCGGCCCAGCAGCACCGCCGAGGTGGGGGCGGTCGTCGCGCTCTGCGCCGAGGCGGGCGTCGCGGTGGTGCCACAGGGCGGCAACACCGGACTCTGCGGCGGAGCGGTACCGGACCGCTCCGGCCGTCAGGTGGTGCTCTCCCTGACCCGGATGCGGCGCATCCGCGACCTCGACGTCGCCAACCAGACCATCACCGTGGAGGCCGGCGCCGTCCTGCGGTCGGTCCAGGAGGCCGCGGCGGCCGCCGGCCGGCTCTTCCCGCTGTCCCTGGGCGCGGAGGGGAGCTGCACGATCGGCGGCAACCTCGCGACCAACGCCGGCGGCATGGGCGTGCTCCGCTACGGGACGATGCGGGACCTGACCCTCGGGTTGGAGGTCGTGCTCCCGGACGGGCGGATCTGGAACGGGCTCCGCGGACTGCGGAAGGACAACACCGGCTACGACCTCAAGCAGCTGTTCATCGGGGCGGAGGGCACCCTCGGCGTCATCACCGCCGCGGTACTGAAGCTCTTCCCCGCCGTGCGGAGCCGGGCGACGGCGTGGGTGGCCCTGCCGGATCCGCAAGCGGCGGTCGACCTGATCGGTCTGCTGCGGGAGCTGGCCGGCGACCGGCTGACCGCCTTCGAGGTCATGTCCCGGCAGAGCGTCGCGTTCGTGCTGCGGCACGTCCCGGGGGCACGCGACCCGTTCAATGACCACCACCCCTGGTACGCCCTGGTGGAGCTGGGGGACACGCTGCCGGGCACCGACCTGGACGGGATGATCGAGTCCGCGCTGGGCGAGGCGGTCGAGCGGGGGGTGGTGCGGGACGGCGTCGTCGCCGCCGGACCGGCGCAGGCGGCCGCCCTCTGGACCCTGCGCGAGGGCATCTCGGAGGCGCAGAACCACGAGGGTCCCAGCCTCAAGCACGACGTCAGCGTGCCGATCGGTCGCATCCCGGCGTTCGCGGCGCGCACCGACCGGGCGCTCACGGAGACCGTCCCGGGCATCCGGATCGTGACGTACGGCCACATCGGGGACGGCAACCTGCACTACAACCTCAGCAAGCCGGCGGGCAGCGCCGACGAGGAGTTCCGCGCCCGCGCCGACGCCCTCGCCCGGGTCATCTACGACTCGGTGGCCGCGGCGGACGGCAGCATCAGTGCCGAGCACGGCCTCGGACAGTCGAAGCGGGAGATCATCGCCGACTACAAGGACGGCGACGAACTGCACCTGATGCGGATGCTCAAGCGCCTGTTCGACCCGCACGGCGTGCTGAACCCCGGGAAGCTGCTTCCGGACCGAGCGCCGCTGTAAGGAGCGTCACGCCGGTCGATCCTTCCACCTGGGAACCGGCTGGGAGTAGCGTCGGCAGGCGATGACCAACGTCTGGCACCTCACCGTGCGCCTGTACGTCGACCTCCGACGGCAGGCCAGCGGCATCTGTCCGGCGCAGCCGCGCTCCTGACCGCTGCCCCGTTCACCCTCTCCCAGACCTTGGACGCATCCTCATGGCTTCCGCCCTGCGCAAGATCCCCTTTTCCGTGCAGATCCTGCTCGGCCTCGTGCTCGGCGTGGCGCTCGGCTTCCTCGCCCGCGCCAACGACCTCGCCTGGCTGACCAGCACCCTCGACACCGTCGGCCACCTCTTCATCCAGCTGCTCAAGCTGGCCGTGCCGCCGCTGGTCTTCACCGCCATCGTGGTCAGCGTGGTCAGCCTGCGCGGCGTGGCCAACGCCGCCCGGCTGGCCCTCAAGACGCTGCTCTGGTTCGGCATCACCGCGCTGATCGCGGTGAGCATCGGCATCGGCCTCGGCCTGCTCACCGACCCGGGCAAGGGCGTCACGCTCGACCTGGCCGGCGCCGCCGCGCCGAAGAAGACCGGCTCCTGGACCGACTTCCTCACCGGCATCGTCCCGACCAACCCGGTCGGCGCGTTCGTCGAGGGCAACGTCCTGCAGATCGTCTTCCTCGCCCTGGTCGTCGGCGCCGCGGCGCTGCTGATCGGCGAGGCCGCCGAGCCGTTCGTCACGCTCAACCGCTCGGTGCTCGCCATCGTGCAGAAGGCGCTCTGGTGGGTCATCCGGCTCGCCCCGATCGGCACCCTCGGTCTGATCGGCAACGCCGTCGCCTCGTACGGCTGGGACCTGCTGGCCCCGCTCGCCAAGTTCACCACCGCCGTCTACGTCGGCTGCGCGATCGTGCTCTTCGTGGTCTACCCGGTGCTGCTGGTCGCCGCCGGCCGGCTCAACCCGCTGCGCTTCTTCGCCGGCGCCTGGCCCGCCATCGAGCTGGCCTTCGTCTCTCGCTCCTCGGTGGGCACCATGCCGGTGACCCAGCGCTCGGTCGAGCGGCTCGGCGTCCCCCGCGAGTACGCCTCCTTCGCGGTCCCGTTCGGCGCCACCACCAAGATGGACGGCTGCGCGGCCGTCTACCCGGCCCTCGCGGCGATCTTCGTCGCCCAGGTCTTCGGCATCCACCTCGGCGTCACCGACTACCTGCTGATCGCGTTCGTCTCGGTGGTCGGCTCGGCGGCCACCGCCGGCCTGACCGGCGCGATCGTGATGCTCACCCTGACCCTGAGCACGCTGGGCCTGCCGCTGGCCGGCGCCGGCCTGCTGCTGGCGATCGACCCGATCCTGGACATGATGCGCACCGCCACCAACGTGGCCGGTCAGGCGCTCGTGCCGACCATCGTGGCGGCCCGGGAGGGCACCCTCGACCGGGCGGCGTACGAGTCGGCCGGCCGGCGCGACCCGGCCGATGCCGACGAGCCGCGGCCGACCCGCTCCGACGAGCTGGCGCCGGTCCCCGCCTGACCTCGCAACGGGTGCGTTTCCTGCCGCTCCGGCGACAGGGAACGCACCCGAACCACGTGACCCGGGCCCTTCCCTCCCCGGAGGATCCGGTCCGTCGCCCCTCCCGGAGGATCACCGCATGAGTGCCCTGTTCACCCCGCTCACCCTGCGCGGCGTCACCCTGCCCAACCGGGTCGCGCTCGCCCCGATGTGCCAGTACAGCGCCGGGCCGGACGGCCTGCCCACCGACTGGCACCGGATCCACCTCGGCTCCCGCGCGGTCGGCGGCGCCGGCCTGATCCTCACCGAGGCCACCGCCGTGGTGCCCGAGGGGCGGATCAGCCCGCAGGACACCGGGCTCTGGTCCGGCGCCCACGTCGACGCCTGGCGGCCGGTCACCGCGTTCGTCGCCGCGCAGGGCGCGGTGCCGGCCGTGCAGCTCGCGCACGCCGGGTTCAAGGCCTCGACGTACCGGCCGTGGGCCGGGCACCGGGGCGGCGTGCCGGACGCCGAGGGCGGCTGGACCCCGGTCGGCCCCGGCAGCGACCCGTTCCTGCCCGACCACCGCCGGCCGACCGCGCTGGACGAGGCCGGGATCGCCGCGGTGGTCGAGGCGTTCGCCGCCGCCGCCGGCCGGGCCCTCGATGCCGGCTTCGCCGCGGTGGAGATCCACGCCGCGCACGGCTACCTGCTGCACGAGTTCCTGTCCCCACTGACCAACCGCCGCACCGACGGCTACGGCGGCGACCGGGCCGGCCGGATGCGGCTCACCCTGGAGGTGGCCCGCGCGGTCCGCGCCGCGGTCGGTAAGGCGGTGCCGGTGCTGACCCGGATTTCCGCCACCGACTGGGTGGACGGCGGCTGGACCGTCGAGGACAGCGTGGCGCTCGCCGCCGAGTTGGCCGCCGCCGGGGTGGACCTGGTGGACACCTCCTCCGGCGGCGCCTCGGCCGGGGCGAGCATCCCGGTCGGCCCCGGCTACCAGGTGCCTCTGGCCGCCCGGATCCGCCGCGACGCGGGCGTGCCGACCGGCGCGGTCGGCCTGATCGTCGAGCCCGAGCAGGCCGAGCAGATCGTCGCCGGTGGCGAGGCGGACGTGGTGCTGCTCGGCCGGGAGCTGCTCCGCGACCCGTACTGGCCGCGCCGCGCCGCCGCCAAGCTCGGCGCCACCCCCCACTGGCCCGACCAGTACACCCGCGCCTTCTGACCCACTCCGTTCCGGCGATGTGGCGGTGTCCCCGCTCGGGGATACCGCCACATCGCGCAGCCGGAGTCGGTCACCCCGCCAGGTGGGACCAGCGGGGCTCCAGGTCGTGCCAGGGGCCCTGGGCGGCCACCACGCCGTCGACCAGCACCACCACGTGGTCCGCGCGAACCAGGGCGGCCCGCTTGGCGGTCGACCCGACCACGGTCACGCCGTGCTCCCGCAGCGCGGCCCAGAGCGCCAGCTCGGTGGTGACGTCCAGCGCCGACGACACGTCGTCGGCGACCAGCAGCTCGGTACGCGGTGCGAGGGCCCGGGCCAGCGCCAGCCGCTGGAGCTGCCCGCCGGAGAGCCGGGTGCCCTTGTGCCCGATGAGCAACCCGAGCCCGCCGCCCGCCGCCGCCAGGTCGTGATCGAGCTGGGCGGTGGTGACGGCGTCCGCGGCGTCCACCTGGTGCCCGAGCGCGATGTTGTCGGCCACCGTCCCGGAGAGCACCCGGGGCAGCTGCCCGACGTAGCCGACCTGGCTCGGGCGCAGGAACAGCTCCGGCTCGGTGACCGGCTCGCCGTTCCAGCGGAGCGCCCCGGTGTGGTGGACGATCCCGGCGAGCGCCCGCAGCAGCGACGACTTGCCGGATCCGACCGGCCCGACGACCAGCACCAGCTGCCCCCGCTCGACGGTCAGGTCCACGTCCCGCACCGCGAGGGTGCCGTCGGTGTGCAGCGCGCCGAACCCGGCGAGTTCCAGCCGGCGCAGCGGGTGCCGCGCCGGCGGCTCCGGCGCGGGCGCGGTGCCGGCGGCCAGGTCCACCCCGGGCACCGTCGCCGAGTACACCCCCACCCCGCTCATCGCCACCGTCCGCCGGGTCCACACCCGGGCCGACGGGTAGTTGGAGACCAGCGAGGCGGTGGTCCAGGCGAACCAGCGGGCCGCGCCCAGCGTGGAGACGGCCACCAGGGTGGCCCCGGCGGAGAGCCCGCCGGCCAGGTAGAGCGCCCAGGCCCCGATCGGCAGCAACCCGCTGGCCAGCGACGGCGTGGACCGGGCCCACACCTGCATGGCGATCTCCCGGCGCTGCCGGTCGCTGCGCACGGTGTCCAGCGCCGCGAGGTGGTCCAGCACCGGCCGGGTGGCACCGGCGAGCTTCACCGTACGGGCGGCGGAGAGCGAGGAGACCAGGGCGGTGGCGAACGCGGCGCGGGCTTTCACCGTGCCCCGGGCGGTCCGTTCCAGCCGCGGCGCGAACAGCGTGGCGGCCAGCCCGGAGACCACCATGGTGCCGAGGAAGAACAGCCCCGGCACGAAGCTGCCGGTCACCACGGTCATGGTGACCAGGATGGCCGCCGAGATGAACTGGTCCATCAGGTTGTCGGCCAGCTGCACCACCCGGTCCGTGTCGCCGCCCTGCGCCACCACCTCGGCCGGGGTGTGCCCGCTGACCCGGCGCGCCCCGGTCTGCCCGTGCACCAGGCGGGCGCTGATCCGCAGCATCTGCCGGATCCACCACTGCGGGAACCAGAGGTTGGTCAGGTACGGCAGCGGCAGCACCACCAGCAGCGCGGCGGCGATGCCGAGCGCCGGCAGCCACGGGTCTCCCCCGCCGACCACCCCGGCCCAGAGCCAGGGCAGCACCGAGCCGTCCAGCCCGAGCAGGGTCATCACGATGAACAGCCCGACCGAGACCAGTCCGTACCGGGGATCGTTGGTGCCCAGCCGGAGGATCTCCCGCAGCGTCCGCGCGGGCGGCGGGTCGGGGACCGGCGGCGGGTCGGTGCGCGGCACGGCGACCTGCCGGGGGACACCGGCCGGGGCGGCGTCCGCCGCCGGTTCCCCGTCCCACGCGTCGGGCGGCCCGTCGAGCAGGTCCAGCCCGCCGCCGCGGGCGCCCGCACCGGCGTACGCGCCGGCGTGGCTGGTGGCGAGCAGCTCGGCGAAGCGGACCGACTCGCTCAGCGGCGCGGCCTCCAGCACCGCGCCGTCGGCCATCACCACCACGTCGTCGCAGCGGCGCACCGAGGAGAGCCGGTGCGCGATGACAATGCCGATCCGGTCGGTGAGCAGCCGCTCGGTGGCCTGGCGCACCCGGGTCTCGGTGACCGGGTCGAGCCGCGCGGTCGCCTCGTCGAGGATCACCACGCGCGGGTCCCGGACCAGGATCCGGGCGAACGCGACGAGCTGCTCCTGCCCGGCGGAGAGCACGTGCCCGCCCTCGCCCAGCCGGGTGTGCACCCCGTCGGGCAGCTCGGCGATCCAGCCGGCCAGCCCCAGCTCCGCCAGCGCCCGGGTGGCGTCGTCGAGCAGGGCGGGGTCGAAGAGGGCGACGTTCTCGGCGAGGGTGCCAGCGAGGATCTCGGTACGCTGCGGCACCACGGCGATCCACCGGCGCAGCGCCTCGACGTCCAGGTCGACCAGGTCGGCGTCGCCGAGGAAGACCGTGCCGCGCGGCACGTCCACGGCCCGGGTGAGGACCTTGGCCAGCGTCGACTTCCCCGAGCCGGTTCGGCCCACCAGGGCGTACGACCGACCCCGGACGAAGCTGAGCCGCACGTCGCGCAGCGCCGGTCCGCGCTCGTCCTCGCTCGACGGGTAGCGGAAGGTGAGCCCGCGGACGGTGACGTCGCCGTCCACCGGGGTGACCCCGCCGGCCGGTTCCTGGCGGGAGCCGGCGAGCAGCTGCACCCGCGCCCACGCGCCGAATGCCTGCTGCAGGTGCGGCACCCAGCGGGCGATGTGCTCGACGGTCGCGCCGAAGGCGAGCACGAGCAGCCAGATGGCGGTGAGCCGGGCGGCGTCCACCCGGCCGGTGGACAGCGCCCAGGCCCCGGCCAGCACCACCCCGACGATGCCGAGCCGAACCCCGCCGGCGGCCAGCGCGGTGACCCGGGCGGACAGCCGGAACACCGTGCCGCCCCGGCGGATCACCGCGGCGGCCCGCCGCGCGTAGAGGCGCAGCACGTACGGCCGGGCCAGGCTGGTCCGGACGTCGTCCTGGCCGTGCACCGCCTCCTCCATCACGGCGGCAAGGTCGGACCACGCCTCCTCCTCGACCATCCGGGCCGGGGCGATCCGCGCGGTGGGTCGGCGCAGCAGCACGCCGAGCAGCGCGGTCAGCAGGATCATCCCGACGCCGGCCGGCCACCAGACGAACAGCGCGCTGACCGTGGCGAGCAGGCAGACGGCCAGGCCCTGGACGAGGCGTACGCCGGTGTTCCGCAGCTCGGAGCCGACCTGGTAGACGTCGTTGTCGATCCGGTCGAGCAGCTCGCCGACCGGGGTGGTCTCCAGGGTGGGCAGGTCCTGCCCGAGCGCCACCCGGCACAGCCGGCGGCGCACGTCGGCCGACCAGTCGGCGGTCAGCCGGGCCATCAGCAGCCCGATCAGCAGGTCGGTGACCACGGCGGCGACCAGCGCGACGGCCAGCAGCGCGAACCAGCCGGCGGACCGGTGCACGAGGACCGGTCCGGCCAGCGCGGAGGCGGCGGCCTGGCCGGCGGCGCCCACGACGATGAGGAGCCCCACCAGTGCCAAGCGGCGAGGTGCGGTGGCCCAGAGGTCTCGGAGCAGGCGCATAGGACAGTCCTCCGGACTCGGGTTGGTGGGGGCGGTGCTCCCAGCCTCGCCGTTCCGGGCGGAACAATTCAAACGATTTACGTCTGGGCGACCCGGCGGACGATGCCGAGCAGCGCCTCCTGCACGTCCTCGATCGGCCGGTCCGGCTGGAACACCAGCCAGTCCACGGCCACCACCAGGCCCACGCCGAACAGCGCCGAGCTGGCCGTCCGCACGTCCAGGTCGGCGGGGAGGTCGCCGCTGGCCACGCCGGCCCGGACGGTCTCGGCGATCACCTCGATCGCCTCGCCGCGCAGCAGCCGCAGGGTCTGCTGCCACTCCCGGTTGGTGCGCCACATCTCGGAGAGCAGCAGCTGGGCGAAGGCGCGGTAGCGGCGGATGTACTCCAGCTCGGCGCGGACCAGCGCGGCGAGCGCCTCGCGGGGCGGCAGCCCGTCGACGGCGGCCCGGAAGTCGGCGGTGAGCAGGCCGATGCCGTGCCGCAGCAGCTCCTCGAAGAGGACCGTCTTGGACTCGAAGTTGTAGTAGACCGTGCCCTTGGCCACCCCGGCCCGGGCCGCGATGTCGTCCACCGTGGTGGCGGAGAAACCCTGCTCGGCGATGAGTTCCACCGCCGCCACGAAGAGGCGCTGGCGGGTGTCCTCCCGTCGGCGCGACCGTCCGTCCGTCACCCGCCCATCCTCACATGGTCAGTTCGGGGTGCAGCCTGGCCGGGGTGAGCCGGCGGGACCGGCGTGCCGCGCCGACGGTGAGCACCATGGCGCCGGCCGCGAAGGCGAGCAGCACCAGGGCGCCGGTGACCACCGGGGCGGCCGGGCCGCCGTTGATCGTGTGCCGCAGCCCGGCCACCACGTACGTCATCGGCAGCCACGGGTGGATCGCCTGGAAGAAACCGGGCGAGGTCTGCACCGGGTAGGTGCCGCCGGAGGAGGTGAGCTGGAGCATCAGCAGGGCCAGCGCGGCGAGCCGGCCGGCCGGGCCGAGCGCCACCCCGAGCAGCTGCATGATCGCGGTGAAGGCCAGCGAGGCGAGCGCGAGCAGCCCGAAGGTCGCCACCGGGTGCGTCGGGTCGAGGCCGAGTGCCAGGGTGACCACGGTGAACAGGACCGCGACCTGGGCCAGGCCGATCGCGGCGGCGGGCAGCCAGCCGGCGAGCACGACCCGCCAGCCGGGCGCGCCGGACATGACGTGCCGGCGGTTCACCGGCCGCAGCAGCATGTACGTGATCATCGCGCCGACCCAGAGGGCGAGGGCCAGGAAATACGGGGCGAAGCCCACCCCGTACGAGCCGGCCGGGTGGTGCGAGTTGCGGATCAGGCCGACCGGGTCGCCGAGGATGTCGGAGCGGCTGTCCGCGTCGTGGTACCCGGGCAGCTTCTCGGCCCCGGCGGCGAGCCCGTCGGCGAGGTCGCCCGCCCCGCCCTCGAGCTTGGTCAGCCCGCTGACCAGCCGGTCGCTGCCGCTGCCGAGCTGGGCCAGCCCGCCGTCGAGCTGCCGGGCGCCGGTGGCGAGCCGGTAGAGCCCGCCCCGGAGTTGGTCGGCGCCGTTCGCGGCGTCGCCGAGGCCGTCGCGGAGCTTGGCGCTGCCCTGCGCGAGGGTGCCGAGCCCGCTGGCGAGCTGGTCGACCTTGGCCCGGGCGGAGGCGACGTCGTCGGCCAGGTGCGGCGCGGCGGCGGCCACCTCGCGGGCGGTCTGCGCGACCTCGGTCATCTGCTTCTTCAGCGCGGCCAGGTCGGTCCGGTCCAGGGCGGCGGACATCGCCCGGGCGGTGCTCACCGCCTTGTCGGCGGCCTGCCGGGCGGCCACGAAGTTCGGGTCGTCGGCCAACTCGGGGTGGGCCTTGGCCAGCGCGTCGAGGCGGTCGCCGACCTCCTCCGCCTGGCTGACCACCGCGTCGGCCCTGGCCGGCAGTGTGTCGATACCGTCAGCCAGCGCCTGCGCGCCCTCGGCGACCAGGGTGGCGGCCCGCTGGATGTCGTCGGCGTTCCTGCGCAGCAGCGGCTCGTACCGGTCGGCGGCGGCGTCCACCTTGGCGGCGGCGGCCTTCGTCTCGGTGGCGGCCTGGTTGGCGCCGTCGGCGAGCTGCGCCGCGCCGGTGTAGAGCTGGTCGAGGCCGCCGGCCAGCTTGTCGGCGCCCTGCGCGGACCGGTCGAGGCCGGCGGCGAGCTGCCCGGCGCCGTCCTCGGCGCCGTCCAGCCCGTCGGCGATCCTGCCGGCGCCCTCCTCGGACGCGCCGAGCCCGTCGTGGATCTGCCCGGCCCCGTCGGCGGCCCGGCCGGTCTCGGCCTTGGCGTCGGTGAAGCCGATCAGCATCTTGTCGAAGTAGGAGGCGGCGGTGCTCTCCGCGGCGGCGGCCCGGATCTCGCTGAACGCGGAGCGGGCGAGCAGCCCGGAGAGGTAGTTGGTGGCGTCGTCGTTGACCACCTTCAGTTCGCCCCGGCGGGCCGGCTGGTCCGGCTCGGGGCTGGCGGCCAGGGTGGCGGAGAAGTCGGCCGGGATGGAGAAGACCAGGTGGTAGCGGCCGTCGCGCAGCCCGTCGGTGGCGTCGGCCTGGTCGGTCACGGTCCAGCCGAAGACCTTGCGGTGGAGCAGCTCGTCGGTGAGGTCCTTGCCGGCGTGCACCTCGGTGCCGTCGGCGGCCTTCGCCGGCCGGTCGGCGTTGACCAGGGCGACCGGGATGCGGTCGAGGTTCCCGTACGGGTCCCAGAAGGCGTAGAGGTAGAGGGCTCCGTAGAGCAGCGGGATGACGGTGAGGACGGCGAGCGCGGCGCGCGGCAGCCGGCCCCGGGTCATCCGGCGCAGCTCGAACAGCGCGAGTCGAAGGACGCTCATGCGGACACCTCGAGGGTCTGGTCCTGCGCCGTACGCGGCGCGACGAGGGCGGGGGTGGGCAGGGTCGGGTCGCCGATCCGGTGCACGACCGCTGTGACGCCCGGCTCGACGGCGCGGGCGCTGGCGATCACCGCGTACCCCTGGTCGGCGAGGCGGGCCAGGGCGGCCCAGATCTGCTCCCGTTCGGGAGCGTCGGAGCCGGCGTCCACGTCGTCGGCGACGATCAGGCTCGGGCCGCTCAGGCTGGCCAGCACCAGGCCGAGCACCTGGCGTTCGACGGGGGTGAGGTCGCGGCCGTACCGGTCGGGGTCGAGCGGGGCGTCGGTGAGGCCGGTGCCGGCGATGGCGGCCGCGAAGGCGTCCCGGCGGTAGGCCCGGCGGGCCCGCACGGCGGCGACCGGGACGAGCTGGCGGCGGCGGCGCGGCACCGGCCCGAGCAGCAGCAGCCGCTCCTGGATGTGTTCGGCGACGGTCAATGTCGGGTCGGGCTCGTGCACCCCGGCGACCTGGCCGAGTGCGGCGGGGCCGCGGCGGCGCAGCTCGCCGTCGGTGTGCGGGAAGCGTCCGGCCAGGGCGAGCAGCAGGGAGGTACGGCCGCTGCCGGGTGGCCCGGTGACGGCGTGCAGCTCCCCGGCCTCGGCGGTGAGGTCGACGTCCCGGTAGACCCAGCCGCGGCGGGTCCGCAGACCCAGCCCGCTGGCCTCGACGATCTTCACGATCCCGCACCCTCAACTTCTAGACTGACCGGTCAGTACAAAAACATGGCCAGCATAGCGCCGACTGTCCGGTTCGGCGCAATTCGCGGCGACGTGATCCCGGCCATGCCGCCGGGGCGGGTTCAGAACAGCACGGTGGCGAGCGTGCCCACCGGCCGGAAGCCGCAGCGCTCGTAGACCCGCCGGGCGGGCAGGTTGAAGTCGTTGACGTAGAGGCTGACCGTCGGCGCGAAGCGGGCCA
The DNA here is from genome assembly GCF_055586005.1 of Micromonospora sp. NPDC051924. Taxonomy (NCBI): domain Bacteria; kingdom Bacillati; phylum Actinomycetota; class Actinomycetes; order Micromonosporales; family Micromonosporaceae; genus Micromonospora; species Micromonospora sp. NPDC051924. Next base: position 161,130 of record NZ_JBVJJA010000006.1, on the reverse strand, counting down.
GGGCGTCGCACACCACCGCCGCCATCGCCGCGGTGGCGATCCCCCTCCCCCGCCACTCCGGCGCCACCCAGACCCCCTGGACCTGCGCGGTGCGCCGGGTCACCACGGCCAGCTCGGCCTTGAAGATCACCCTGCCGTCGACGAACCGGGCATAGGCCCGACCGGCACGGACCAGGTCGGCCACCCGCCGCCGGTAGCCGCGCCCGCCGTCCTCGGCCAGCGGCGACACCCCGACCTCCTCGGTGTACATCGCCACCGCCGCCGGGAAGAGCTGGTCGATCTCGTGGCCGCGCACCCGGCGGACCTCGGGGTCGGCCGCCACGGCGGGCAGCGCGTCCGTGGCCAGCAGCGGCTGGTTGGGGCGTACGTCCCGGGCCGGCCCCCAGTGCGTGGAGAGGCGGTCCCAGAGCCCGAGCACCGCGTCGGCGCGGCCCACGATCGAGGAGCAGAGCCGCTCCTCCGTGCTCAACTGCTCGGCGAAGGCGGCCACCGCCGGCTCGGAGGCGAGCACCGGGGTGAGGTTGCCACCCAGCCAGCAGATCGACTCCACGTTGCGCCGGGCGCCGTAGCCCAGTATCCGCCCCTCGGCCCGCCACCAGGCGAGGCCCCGGGCGGCGACCCGCTCGGCGACCTGCGCGCCGGCGTACGGGTCGAGGTCGAGCAGCCGTTCGACGGCACGGCGCTCCGACTCCCCGAGTTGGCGTACCGGCACCGTGAGCACGGATACCAGCCTGCCAGATCCACCCGGGCGCGCGCGGGCCGACCTGAGGACCCGGTGAGCGGCGACTCAGCCGACCGGCACCGGGGTGTCGGCCGGCTCGACCGGGCGGGTCCGGGCGGCCCACCGCACCACCGGCGGTACCAGCAGCCCGAGCAGGAGGAAGAACCCGCCGAGCAGCAGCCAGCCCGGTTCGCCCCAGCCGACCGCGAGGGTGGTCACCACCACCGGGGCCACCATCGAGCCGAGCTGCATGCCCATCCCGTACGCGCCCTGATACTGGCCCTGGGCGCGGGCCGGGGCGAGGCCGAACGAGATACCCCAACCGGCGGCGGCGTGCCACAGCTCCCCGACCACGTGCACCAGCGCCCCGCCGAGCAGCAGCGGCACGGCCACCGCGGCGGGCACTCCGCCGCTGAGCGCGAAGAGCCCGCAGGCCGCCGCGATGACGACGCCGGCCCGGCGGGCGGCCCGGCCCGCGCCGGCCAGGTCCTCGGTGCCCCGCGAGGCGCGCACCTGGAAGAGCACGACCACCACGGTGTTGAGCAGCAGGCAGCCGGAGACGAGCCAGTCCGGCGCGCTGGTGTGATCAGCGATCCAGAGCGGCAGGGCGATGTTGATCAGCCCGAAGTGCATGGACATCAGCCCGTCCAGCACGGTGAAGGCGAGGAACGGGCGGTCCCGCAGCGCGATCAGGCGGGGGCCGTGCGCTGGCGCCGGCACCGGCGGCACCACCGGCAGCCGCAGCAGAATCGCCGCCGCCCCCAGGTAGGTCACCGCGTCGAGCAGGATCAGCGCCACGTACGCGGTGCGGGTGTCGGCGGCGATGCCGAAGCCGGCGGCGACCGTCCCGACGGCGATCCCCACGTTGGTGACCGCGCGCAGCCAGGCCCGGGTCCGGACCCGCTGGTCGGCGGGGACCGCCCCGGCGATCAGGGCGCCCCGGGCGCCGCGGCTGGCCGAGTCGGCGACCGCCATCAGCACGCCGACCGCGAGGAACATCGGGAACGACCGGACGGCGACCAGCGCCGCGGTGCAGCCCGCCGAGGCGAGCAGGGCGGCGAGCTGCATCCCGCGCGGGCCGTACCGGTCGGCGAGGTAGCCCATCGGCGTGCTGGCCAGCAGGCTGACCAGCGCGGTGACGGTGAGCCCCAGGCCGACCTGGGCCACGCTCAGCCCGACCGAGCGGGTCAGAAAGAGGGCGCTGACGGTCAGCCAGGTGCCGCGTCCGACGGTGTTGACCAGGGTCGACAGGGCAAGGGTCCGGGCCGGGCCCGGTTCGGGAAGCAGGCGCACGCCGAGGAGCTTAGCAAGACGTACGTACGGTTTGCAGCCCCCCCGGATTTGTCTTGTCGGCGATGCATTACCGATATATCGTTGATGCATCAGTGATACGACGACAGAAGGAGAGCCCGATGGGTTTCCACCGACGCGTGCACCAGATGCACGAGATGCGGATGCGCGGCTTCGGCTTCCCGCCCGTCCCGCCCGGCCCGCCGCCGTTCCCGCCCGGCCCCGGGGGCCACGGGCACGGCCGGGGCGGCCGGGGACGCGGCCGGGGGCGCCGGCCGAACGTGCGCGGCGCCGTGCTGGCCCTGCTCACCGAGCGGCCGATGCACGGCTACGAGATGATCCAGGAGATCGACTCGCGGACCGGCGGGGCCTGGCGGCCCAGCCCCGGATCGATCTACCCGACCCTGCAACTGCTCGAGGACGAGGGCGTCATCACCGCCGCCGCCGACTCCGACGGCGGGCGCAAGCGGTTCGCCCTCACCGAACAGGGGCAGGCCGAGGCGGCGGAGGCGGCGCAGACCCCGCCCTGGGCGGAGTTCGCCGAGAAGACCGTCAACAGCTGGCACGACATCCGGGATGCCGGCCAGCAGGCCATGCACGCGCTGCGCCAGGTGATGATGACCGGCACCGACGACCAGCGGGAGCGGGCCGCCCAGGTGCTCGACGAGACCCGGCGCAAGCTGTACGCCATCCTCGCCGAGTCCGAGTGAGCCGGCGGGCCGTACGCCGGTGGGGGTGGCCTCGGGACCGCCACCCCCGCCGGCGCGCGGTCAGCGCCGCCGGCGCGCGGTGAGCAGCAGGTACTCCCAGCGCATCACGCCGCCCTCGGTGTACCGGCGGGCCAGGTCGGCGAGGTCCCGATCCAGGGCGGCGACCCGCTCGGGCTCGCCGGCGAGCGCCCGGTACACCGCGACCGTCGGCCCGTAGTGCGCCTTGAAGTAGTCGCGGAACTCCTCCGGCGTGGCGAACCGGTCCACGGTGACGGCCCGGCGGTGCGTGACGACGTCGGTCACCCGGTCGCCGAGCAGGGCGCGGACGTGCTCCTCGCGGCCCCAGAGCGGGGGCGGCTGCGCGCCGGGCGGCGGCGCCGGCGAATACGGCTTCATCGTCGCGAACAGCTGCCCGACGAACCCCTCGGGCGTCCAGCTGACCAGGCCGATCGTGCCGCCGGGCCGGCAGACCCGGACCAGTTCGTCGGCGGCGGCCTGATGCCGGGGCGCGAACATCACCCCCACACAGGACAGCACCCGGTCGAACTCGTCGTCGGCGTACGGGAGCGCCTCGGCGTCGGCCTCCTGCCAGTCCAGCCGGGCGCCGCGCTCGGCGGCGAGCGCCCGCCCGATCTCCAGCAGCTCCGGGGTCAGGTCGCTGGCCACCACGTCCGCCCCGGCCAGGGCTGCCGGAATGGCCGCGTTGCCGGTGCCGGCGGCCACGTCCAGCACCCGCTCGCCCGGGCCGACACCGGCCGCCCGGACCAGGGTCGCCCCCAGCTCCGGGATGACCTCCGCGGCGACCGCGGCGTAGCTGCCGAGGGCCCACATCTGCCGGTGCCGGGCCTTCACCGCCCGGTCCAGTTCCATCGAGTCGATCATGACTACTCCTCTGCCTCGTGCCTGGTCCGGACGCTAGGCAGCGGGGCGGCGGCAACCTAGTACGAGATCTGTACCGGACCCGACAAGCTCCTGTTCGGGCCTGAACCGGCGGCGTAGCGTGCCGCCCATGGGGGCCACCTACCACCAGTTCTGCCCCGTCGCGAAGGCCATGGAGCTGCTCGACGAGCGCTGGACGCTGCTGGTCGTCCGGGAGCTGGTGAGCGGCTCCGAGCGCTTCAACGACCTGCGTCGGGGCCTGCCGCGGATGTCGCCCACCCTGCTGTCCCGACGATTGCACCAGCTCGTCCGGGCCGGCCTGGTGGAGCGGCAGGTGGACGGTGCCGACGTCCGGTACGTGCCGACCCGGGCCGGCCGGGAGCTGCGCCCGGTGCTCGAGGCGCTCGGCGCGTGGGGGATCCGCTGGATCGGTGAGCTGGGCGACGCGGACCTGGACCCGAAGCTGCTGCTGTGGGACATGCACCGCCACGTCGACCACAGCGCCGTCCCGGCCGGCCGGACGGTGGTCCAGTTCCGCTTCCGCGACGTGCCGGCCGACCTGCGCGACTGGTGGCTCGTGATCCACACCGGCGAGGCCGACGTCTGCGACGTCGATCCCGGCCACAACGTCACGGTGACGGTGGACGCGGACCTGCGCGCCCTGGTGCGGGTCTGGCTGGGCGACCTGAGTTGGCCGCACGCGCTGCGCGGCGGCGCGGTGGCGGTGACCGGCCCGGAGGCGCTGCGCCGGGCACTGCCCCGCTGGTTCACCCTCTCCGACTTCGCCGCCGTACCGAGGCCGACGGTGAAGGCCTGACCGGGCCGGAAACGACGCGTGCGGCCGCCCCGGTCGGGGACGGCCGCACGTCGTGGCGGATCCGGGGTCAGTGCACGGTCACCGTGGCGCCGGGCACCAGGTCGCGCAGCTCCTCGGGGATCTCGGCACCCATCTCGTCGGCGAGCCGGAGCGCCTCCTCGATCAGCGTCTCCACGATCTGGCCCTCGGGCACGGTCTTGATGACCTGGCCCTTCACGAAGATCTGACCCTTGCCGTTGCCGGAGGCGACGCCCAGGTCGGCCTCGCGGGCCTCGCCCGGACCGTTCACCACGCAGCCCATGACGGCGACGCGCAGCGGCACCGGCAACCCCTCCAGGCCGGCGGTGACCTCCTCGGCCAGCTTGTAGACGTCCACCTGGGCCCGGCCGCAGGACGGGCAGGAGACGATCTCCAGGCCCCGCTCGCGCAGGCCCAGCGACTCCAGGATCGCGGCGCCGACCTTGATCTCCTCGACCGGCGGGGCGGAGAGCGAGACCCGGATGGTGTCGCCGATCCCCTCGGCCAGCAGCGCGCCGAACGCAACCGCCGACTTGATGGTGCCCTGGAACGCCGGGCCGGCCTCGGTGACGCCGAGGTGCAGCGGGTAGTCGCACTTCTCGGCGAGCAGCCGGTAGGCCCGGATCATCACCACCGGGTCGTTGTGCTTGACCGAGATCTTGATGTCCCGGAAGCCGTGCTCCTCGAACAGCGAGCACTCCCAGAGCGCCGACTCGACCAGCGCCTCGGCGGTGGCCTTGCCGTACTTGGCGAGGAGCCGCTTGTCCAGCGAGCCGGCGTTCACGCCGATCCGGATCGGCACGCCCGCGTCGCCGGCGGCCTTGGCGATCTCCTTGACCTTGTCGTCGAACTGGCGGATGTTGCCCGGGTTCACCCGGACCGCCGCGCAGCCGGCGTCGATCGCGGCGAAGACGTACTTCGGCTGGAAGTGGATGTCGGCGATCACCGGAATCTGCGACTTCTTGGCGATCGCCGGCAGCGCCTCGACGTCGTCCTGGGACGGCACGGCCACCCGGACGATCTGGCAGCCGGCGGCGGTGAGCTCGGCGATCTGCTGGAGCGTGGCGTTCACGTCGGCGGTCAGGGTGGTGGTCATGGACTGCACGGAGACCGGCGCGCCCCCACCGACCGGCACCGAGCCGACCATGATCTGGCGGCTGGCCCGGCGCGGGGCGAGCGGCGGCGGCGGTACGGGGGGCATACCGAGACTGACAGCGGTCACTTCAGGCACTCACCTTGAGAAGAGCGTGATCGGGTTGACGACGTCCGCGGTGACGGTCAGCAGCGTGAACGCGCCACCGATCAGGATCACCGCGTACGTGATGGGCATGAGCTTGAGGTAGTCGACGCGCCCGGGGTCGGGGCGGCCGATCCGGGCGTAGACCCAGGAGCGGGTCCGCTCGAACCAGGCGATGGCGATGTGGCCGCCGTCCAGCGGCAGCAGCGGCAGCAGGTTGAACACGCCGATGAAGAAGTTCAGCGACACGAAGAGCATGAAGAACACCAGCCAGGCGTTGTTCGCCACCGCCTCGCCGCCGAGCCGGCTGGCCCCGACCACGCTGATCGGGGTGTCCGCGTCCCGCTCGCCGCCGGTGACCGCCGTCCACAGCGCGGGCACCTTCTGCGGGATCCGCTGCATGGCGTGCAGCGTCTGCACCGCCATGTTGCCGGTGAAGTCGGCGGTGGCGCCGAAGGCGCCGACCGGACCGTACTGGACCAGGGTCGGTGTGCTCGGCCGGAGCGCGACGCCGAGGGCGGAGACCGCCGAGGTGGCGCCCTTCGGGTCGCCCAGCGGCGGCCGCTGCACGGCGGCCAGGTCGACGGTGGCGGTGGCGGTCCGCCCGTCGCGGACGTACTGGACGGTGGCCGAGCCCGGCGTGGTGGCGCGGACCACGTCGAGCATGTCGCCCCAGGTGGAGACCGGCCGGCCGTTGACGGCGGTGATCCGGTCGCCGTCCTTGAGCTGGGCCTGGGCGGCCGGGCTGGCCGGGTCGCCGACCTGGCAGCCCCGGCTGACGTTCTCCACGACGACGCACGGGGCCAGGGCGATCACGGCCGGCTCGGCCTTGAAGGCCTCCTCCGTGTTCGGGAACTTCGGGTTGGGCAGGCCGGCGGTGACCGCGATGATCCAGAGCGTCACCAGGGCCAGGGCGAAGTGGGTGATGGAGCCTGCGGACATCACGATCGTCCGCTTCCACACCGGGTAGCGCCACATCGCGCGCGGCTCGTCGGCGGGGTCGACGTCGTCGTCCTGCGGGGTCATCCCGACGATCTTGCAGAAGCCGCCGAGCGGGATGCCCTTCACGCCGTACTCGGTCTCGCCCCGCTTGAACGACCAGAGCGTCGGGCCGAACCCGACGAAGTAGCGGGTCACCTTCATCCCGAAGCCCTTGGCGGTGAGCATGTGCCCCGCCTCGTGCAGGCTCACCGAGATGAGGATCGCCAGGGCGAAGAGCACCACCCCGAGCAGGTAAACCATCAGGCTCCTTCCACCGACCCGACGATGATCTCCTGGGCGTGCGCCCGTGCCCACGACTCGGCGGCGAGCACGTCCTCGACGGTACCTGGTTCGTCGAAGTCGGGAGCGTCCTCCAGCACCCGCTGGAGGGTGTCGACGATGCCGAGGAAGGGCAGCCGCCCGGCGACGAACGCCGCCACGCACTCCTCGTTCGCCGCGTTGTAGATCGCCGGCCGGCACCGCCCGGCCTCGCCGGCCGCCTTGGCGAGGGCGACGGCCGGGAACGCGGCGTCGTCGAGCGGGAAGAACTCCCAGGTGTGCGCCTTCGTCCAGTCGACGGCGGCGGCCGCCGCCGGCACCCGGTCCGGCCAGCCGAGGCCGAGCGCGATGGGCAGCCGCATGTCCGGCGGGCTGGCCTGGGCGAGGGTGGACCCGTCGGCGAACTCGACCATCGAGTGGATCACCGACTGCGGGTGGACCATCACCTCGATGTCGGCGTACGGCACGTCGAACAGCTCGTGCGCCTCGATCACCTCGAGGGCCTTGTTGACCATCGTGGCCGAGTTGATGGTGACGACGGGGCCCATGTTCCAGGTGGGGTGCGCGAGGGCCTGGTCGGGCGTGACCTCGGTCAACTCGTCGCGGCGCCGGCCCCGGAACGGGCCGCCGCTGGCGGTGACCACAAGCCGGCGGACCTCGCCCCGGGTGCCGCCGCGCAGGCACTGCGCCAACGCCGAGTGCTCGCTGTCGACCGGGACGATCTGCCCCGGCCGCGTCACCGCGGCCTTGACCAGCGGGCCGCCGGCCACGAGGGACTCCTTGTTGGCCAGCGCGAGGGTACGCCCGGCGCGCAGCGCGGCCAGGGTCGGTGGCAGGCCCAGGGAGCCGACCACGCCATTGAGCACGATGTCGCACGGCCACTGCGCCAGCTCGGTCATCGCGTCCGGCCCGGCCACGATCTTGGGAAGCTTGAAGTCGCCGGTGGCCCAGCCGCGCCGGCTCGCCTCGGCGTAGAACGCGAGCTGGAGATCCTGGGCGGCGGACGCCTTCGCCACGCCGACCACCTCGACGCCCAGCCCCAGGGCCTGCGCGGCGAGCAGCTCGACGTTGCCGCCGCCCGCGCCGAGGGCCACCACCCGGAACCAGTCCGGGTTGCGCTTGATGATGTCGATGGCCTGGGTACCGATCGAGCCGGTCGAGCCGAGCAGGACGAGGTCGCGGGGAGACGTCACCCACCCATTCTTCCCCAGCGCTCCTGAGCGCCCGCTGGGAGCCTCACTCCCCGGTGTCCGGTTCCTCGGCCGGGGCCTCCTCAGCGAGCAGCTCGGCCGGGTCGAGCGAGAACTCGAACGGCTCGGCGGGGTCAGCGCGGGCCGGCCACCGGCCGACAGAATGGCGATCCCACCGACCACCTCGTCGCCTACCTCCGGGAGCCCACGTGATACTCGACTGGCCGCACTGCCGCAACGCCCGCGACCTGGGCGGCACCCTCACCGTGGACGGCCGCCGAGTCCGCCTTGGCGCCCTGCTGCGGTCGGACGGGCACGAGCTGCTGACCGTGGCTGCCGTTCAAGCGATACGGGCCGCCGGCGTGAGCCGGGTCGTCGACCTGCGCTGGGCGAGGGAATGCGAGCAGCGACCCAGTCCCTTTGCGGGCACGCCCGTCTACCGTCACGCGCCGATGCTGAACGACGTGTTGGACTACGTTCCCCCACCCGACTCCTACGGCCCGATGCTTGATCACAACCGGCAGCGGATCGGAGCGGCCTTCCGTGCGGCGGCCGAAGCACCAGTAGGTGGTGTCGCCGTGCACTGCCACGCCGGCAAGGACAGGACGGGCGTACTCGTCGCGCTCCTGCTCGCGGTGGCGGGGGTCGGTCCGGATGGAATCGCGGACGACTACGCGGCCACGGACGGCTGCGCGCGCGAGACGATGCTCAACACCCTCACCCATCTCGATCAGCGGTACGGCGGGGCGGCGAGCTACCTGGACGAGGCAGGCGTCGAGCCGGGACTGGTGCGGGCGGCACGGACCCGGCTGGTGGGCTGAGCCGAGGCCTCCTCCACCCGGCGATCAGTCGCCCACCTTCAGCACGAAGGTCTCCAGGTCGACGCCGCCGTACCAGTCGGTGCGGATGCCGAGGTGGGTCATGCCGAGCCGCCGGGCCACCGCCATCGACGCCTCGTTGCCGGCCATTACCACCGCGTAGACCTGCCGGGTGCCGGCGGCGAACTCCCGGTCCAGCACCGCCCGGGCCGCCTCGGTGGCGTAGCCGTGGCCCTGCGAGTCGGGGTGCAGGTGCCAGCCGACCTCGATGTCGTCGGTGGCGGTCACCCCGTCCCGCCCGGGGAGCGGCTTCAGCAGCACACTGCCCGCCGCCCGGCCGGCCTCGCGCGGCTCGATCGCCCAGATCCCCCAGCGGCCCGCGTACGGCTCGTAGCGGTCCCGCCAGGCGCGGACCCGCTCCCGCGCCTCGGCCGGGTCGGTCATCCGGCCCTTGCCCCCGCCCAGCCAGCGCATCACCTCGTCCCGGGAGTAGATGTCGTAGACGCGGGCCAGGTCCCCCGGCGTCTCGGTCCAGTCCCGCACCAGCAGGCGGTCGGTCGAGGCGATCATCATGCCGCCGGATCGTAATGCGTGCCGTCGTGCCGCCCGGGGAAGGAGGTCCCGATGGGTGCGGGATGGCAGCGGACGAAGCGGATCACCGGCGCGGCGTTCCGGCCGGTGCGCGGGCGGGACCTCTCGCTGCACGCCGCCGCGATCACCTTCTACGGGGCGATCGCGGTGGTGCCGGTGGCGCTGCTGGCGATCTGGCTCACCGGGCTGGTCGCCGGAGACGACCACGTCCGCCGGCTCACCGCGTACGCGATCGACACGCTGCCCGCCGACATCGGCGCCAATCACGCGGTGGCCGCGCTGGTCGAGGCCGGTCTGCGGCTCACCCCGCTGCTCGCGCTCTCCTCGCTGCTGCCGGCCTCCCTGTACGGGGAGGGGCTACGCCGCGCCTTCGTCTCGGTGGCCGAGCCGCGCGGCGAGTCCGGCGCGCTGGTCGGCTGGCGGGGCCGCCTGCTGCTGCTGCCGCTGCTCGCCCCGGCCCCCGCGCTGCTGCTGTCGATCCTGGTGGCGCTGCCGCTGACCACCCGGCTGGTCCGGCAGGGCGGCTGGGTCGGGGCGCTCGGCGTGGTGCTGTCGTTCCTGGCGGTGTGGTTGGTGCTGACCCCGGTGCTGATGTGGGTGTTCCGGGTGGTCGGCCCGGCCTCCCCGGACTGGCTGGCCACGCTCGGCATGGGCTCGTTCACCGCGGCGAACCTCTCCGGGTTCCTGCACGGCTTCGTGCTGTTCTGCTCCCTGCCGCTGAACCTGGGCCTGCCGTTCGGCGGGTTCACCGAGGTCGGCGCCGGCGTGGCGGTGCTCCTCTGGCTCTACCTGTTCCACGTGATCGTGCTGGCCGGCTACTCCGCCACCCTGGCCCTGAGCCGCTGGCGGGCGCTGCGCCGGGCCGCCCGTGCGGGTTGACGCCGATCGCCGTCAGAGGCTCTCCACGTACCGCTTCGCCTCAGCCAGCTTCCAGCCGGTGCGGTCCCGGAGCAGCTTGATGGCCTGGATCTTCCTCCCCTGCCGGGCGAGCGCCGCCACGTCGGCCCGTACGCCGTCGTCGACCGGGAGCTTCGCGGGGGGCTCGACCGGCCCCATGGTGGCGAACCAGGGCGGCGGTGAACCGCCCGCGGACAGGTGGTCGACCACCCGCTTCGCCTCGGGCAACGGCAGGCCGGTGTGCCGGCGCAGCACCTTGATCGCGTCGATCTTCCGCCGCTGCCGGATCAACCGCAGGACCTGCGCCGGTGGCGGTTCCCCGCCGGTGGTCGCGCCGCCGTCCGACCGGTCTGCGGGGGGTGGGACCGCGACCAGGTCGCGAGGGCGACCGACGGCGCGTCCGAGCGCCACCAGGACGATGACCACGAGCAGCAGCGCCGCCGCGAGGGCGAACTGGAGAGCGGGGGACATGCGGGTGACGGTAGCGGCCCGGCGCACCCCCAGCCGGCACCTGAGCGGTCGGCCCGGAACCCTCCCGCATGGCGGGGCGCGGCAGTAGGCTGCGCGGGCATGAGCGAAGCGAGTGAGCTGCCGGGCCGCGCCGACGTCGTCGTGGTCGGTTCCGGGCACAACGGGCTGGTGTCCGCGATCCTGCTGGCCCGCGCCGGGCTGGACGTGCTGGTGCTGGAGGCGGCCGACGTGATCGGCGGGGCCACCCGGACGGAGAACCCGTTCCCCAAGGTGCCGGGGCTGCGGCACTCCACCGGCTCGTACCTGCTCGGGCTGATGCCGCCGGAGCTGCTGGCGACGCTGGACGTGAAGATCCCGGTGCTGCGCCGCGACCCGCACTACTTCCTGCCCACCCCCGGTGGGCTCGGCTCGCCGTACCTGCTCTTCGGCAGCGACGCCGCGGCCAGCCGGCGGCAGGTCGCGGAGATGTTCTCCCCCGCCGACGCGGCCGCCGACGACGCCCTCCAGGCCGAGCTGGCCCACCTCCGGGCGGACCTGGCCCCGGCCTGGCTGGCCGAGCCGCTGCCGGTGGAGGAGACCGCCGAGCGGTACGTCCGCCCGGCCCTGCGCCAGGTCTTCGTCGACCTGGTCCGCGGCTCGGTCGCCGACTACCTGGCCCGCTTCGACTTCCACTCCGAGCTGCTGGTCAGCATGTACGCGGTCACCGACGGCCTCTCCGGTCTCAACGCCGGCCCGGACGACCCCGGAACCGGGCACAACTTCCTGGTGCACAACATGTGCCGGCTGCCCGGATCGGGCGGCACCTGGATGATCGCCCAGGGCGGGATGGGCACGGTCTCCCGGACCTTCGCCGAGGCCGCCCGCGCCGCCGGGGCCCGCATCCTGGCCGGTACGCCGGTCACCGCGATCACCCTGGACCGCGGCGCGGCCAGCGGCGTGGTGCTCGCCGACGGCCGGGAGGTGGCCGCCTCAGTGGTGCTCGGCGCCTGCGACCCGTACCGGCTGATGGGGCTGTTGCCCGACGATGCGCTCCCGGCGGGCCTCGCCGACCGGATGGCGGCGGTCCGCCGCCCCGGCACCACGCTCAAGCTCAACCTGGCGCTGACCGGGCTGCCCCGCTTCTCCTGCCTGCCGGTGGACGCGCCGAGCCCGTTCGGCTCGACCATCCACCTGCTCCCCGGCTCGGCGTCGCTGGTCGGCGCGGGCAACGAGTCGCCGATGGCCGCGCTGCGCGCGATGTGGGCCGACGTGCAGGCCGGGCGGCTGCCCGACGAGCCGACCATCGAGTGGTACCTGCACACCACGGTCGACCCGTCGCTCTCCGACAACGCGGGGCACCACTCCTCGGCGCTGTTCGTCCAGTCGGTCCCCTACGAGCTGGCCGGCACCACCTGGGACGCGGCCCTGCCCGGCTACGTGGAGAAGCTGATCGCGATCTGCGAGCGGTACGCCCCGGGCACCGGCGACCTGATCGCCGACGCGGTGCCGCTGCCCCCGCCCGGCATCGAGGCGCACTTCGGCATCACGGGGGGGCACATCCACCACGTCGACAACACCGTCTCGTTCACCGACCGGATGCCCTACGCGACCGGGGTCGACGGCGTGTACGCGGGCAGCGCCGGCTGCCACCCGGCGGGCAGCGTGATCGGCGCCGCCGGCCACAACGCCGCCCAGCGCATCCTCAGCGACCTCGGCCGCTGACCTCCCCGCCGGCCTCGGCGGCGAAACGGGGCAGGTCGCCGGGGCGGCGGATGAGGGAAAGGCCGACGAGCAGCAGGTAGAGCAGGAGGCTGAGGATCGGGTCGACGAAGACGAAGGCGAAGGCGGTCAGGTAGAGCAGTGGGCGCAGCCGCAGTCGCCACGCGACCGCCCGGGCCAGCCGGGGATCCAGGTCGGGGTGGAGCAGGCCCCGCCGGCGCGCCCACCACCAACTCAGGTTGAAGAAGAACGATTCACCGAGCACGGTGCCGACGTAGAGGGCGGCGGTCAGCCGCTGCTCGGTCGGGGAGCCGCGCAGGTTGTCCGACAGCAGGTCGGCGGTGAACGGAATGGTGGCCACGAAGAGCAGCACGAGCAGGTTGAACACCACCAGCAGCTGGTCGACCCGGACCACGTACCGCCACATGTTGTGGTGGCCGAGCCAGATCTGGCCGGCGATCCCGAAGGTGATCACGTACGCCAGGTAGGACGGCCAGGCGTGGGTGAGGGCGTCGGGAAGCTGCCTCCCGGGATCCCGGGCCGGGCCGTTCTGGAGCAGTTCGACGGCCATCACCGTCAGCACGACCGCGAAGACGCCGTCGCTGAACGCCTCCACCCGGGAGGCGTCCCGGACCATCTCCCGGCCGCGCCGGTACCGGTACTGCCTGTCCCCCGCGCCCGACTCCGTCACGCCGCCCCCTCCTGACCTGATGGTCACCCGGCGGGGGCGGCGGGCGGAGCGAAACTCAGATGACCGCCTCCCCGGCGGGGGCCGGGGTGTCGGCGTCCGCGCGGTGGGCCCGGATCTTGTGGCCGACGCTGGTCAGGCAGCGGCCGCTGGCCAGGTCGAACTTCCAGCCGTGCAGCTGGCAGGTGAGCTGGTCGCCGTCGACGATGCCGAACCGGCTCAGGTCCGCCTTCAGGTGCGGGCAGCGGCGCTGCACCACCCAGCCGTCCAGCGTGATGTCCTCGGCGTCGACCGCCCGCTCGTGCTCGTCGTACCAGCCCTCGGCGTACTGGAGGCGCTCCTCTGAGAGGCACTTGAAGAAGGCGTAGACGAACTCGTTGTACTGGCCGATCCGGGCCGCGGAGAACCGGCAGGAGAGGAAGAGCGAGTTGACCCAGTCCACCTCGCCGATGTGCAGCAGGTGTTCCACCAGCGCCCGCTCGGTACGGAATCGGTAGCGGACCTTCTCGTCCGCGTACGGCCGCACCTCCTTGCCCGGGAAGTCCACCACGATGGATTCAATCGTCTCGCCGCCTGAGTCGTCAGTTCCGACCAGGTCGAAGCGGACCGGGCCGCCGACGCCCTTGGCCAGATAGATCGACTCGTCCAACAGCGGCTCGATCCGGCGCTTCATCTCGCCGAGCACGTCGACCTCGGGGTGCCGCCAGGACGCCTTCTCGGCCTCGATGACCGGGCGCTTGCGCTCCCGCATCTCCTCCAGGTGGGCGACCTTGTCGGCGAAGAACTCCTCGACCGGCACCGGGTGGGTGGTGGTCGTGCCCTCGGTGGTGATCTCCGCGACGCTGCCGGGCAGGAGCACGATGCCGTTGGTGCCACCGACCTTCGCGTACTCCGCCAGGAAGACCGACTGGTCGGGGAAGATGTTGCCCTCGTCGCCGAAGATGTCGTTGAACTGCCACAGCGTGTCGTCGAGGAAGCACGGCGGCCCGGCGATCGGGAAGACGTTGTCCGCCTTCAGGTCGTCGATGTACCGCCAGGTGCGGTCGAACTGCCGGTCCCGCTTCTGCTTGCCGAACGCTGTCTTTGCCGCCTGCGGCAGCTCGTAGACCATCGGGTACCAGATCGCGCCGGAGAACTGCAGCATGTGCGCGTGCACGTGGCCCAGCTCGGCGAAGACGCTCAGGTCGGTCGGGCGGGCGTCGTTCTGGTTGAGCAGCCGCACCCCGTCGTACTCGACCCAGAGCGAGGAGTCGCCGATCGGGCCGTCGGTGGGGCTGGTGAGCGCCTGGATCATGATCTTCAGACCGCCGGGCAGCTCCACGACCTGCTCGTTCGGCGCCTTGAGGAAATTGGTGAAGCCCAGCGCCCGCAGCTCGTCCTCCATCTCCGAGGTGGGGAACTCGGGCAGCAGGACGGTGGCGTCCTTGGACACGAAGTCCCGCAGGTGCTTCGCGTCGAAGTGGTCCCGGTGCAGGTGCGAGACGTAGAGGTAGTCGACCTGGCCCAGGGTCTCCCAGTCGAGCTGGGAGTTGTCCGGGAAGGGGAACCAGGAGGCGAAGTAGGCGGGGTTGACCCACGGGTCGCACAGGATGCTGCCCGCGGCCGTGTCGATCCGCATGCTGGCATGGCCCGTACCGGTCACTCGCACCGTAGTCCCCCTCAAAAAGGCAATCAGGCGTACGTCAAGACGCTACCGGAGGCAGTGTGGTCGCCGGTCCGCGACGCCGGTAGTGCCCTTCCGCCCCACCGAAGACGGGACCAAGGACCCGGGCACCGCGGCCTTCGCCGGGTCCCGACGGCCCGATCAGGGCGGACCCCGCACCGGGGCCGCCACGGGGCGTGCCAGACTAACCGGAGATCCGATCGCGAGGGAAGGACCGACAGTGGCAGGAAGCGAGCCGGTAACCGCGCCAGATCAGCACAAGCCCGGGCACCGCAAGTCCGGACGGATCGGGGCGGTGCTGTCGGCGGTGGTGTTGGTGGTCATGGCGCTCTGCGGCAACCACGAGGGCAAGGTCGAGGACATCTGGCTGATCGGGCTCGCCGCGCTGCTGCTGGCCATCGTGGTCGGCGACACCGTGCTGCGGCGCAACGGCCTGCGATCCTGACCCCCGGTCGCGCTCGACCGGAACGACGATGAGGGCCTGCCCCCGGCCGGGGGCAGGCCCTCATCGTCGTTCCGGGTCGGTCAGCGGCCCAGCAGAACGTCCTGCACGTCCTTGAGCGCGGCGTCGACCTCGGCCTCGAAGTAGCCGCCGGGCACCAGCCCGAAGCGCAGCGTGTCCAGGTCCTTCGGGTTCACCGGCATCGGGTTGCGACCCTGCATGCCGCCGAGCAGGCTCTCGAAGAACCGGTCGACCTGGTCCGGGTCGTACCCGCTGCCGAAGCGGCGCACCTGGAAGCTGCGGCGGATCTGGTCGACCCGGTAGAGGTCGCTGCCGGGGGGGCCGGCCATCGGCGGACCCACCATCGGCGGACCGGCCATCGGCGGCGGGCCGGCCATGCCGGGGCCCGGGCCGTAGCCCTGGTCAGGGCCGGGACCGTAGCCCTGGTCGGGGCCCCCGAAGCCCTGCTGCGGCAGCGGCGGCGGGCCGGCCGGCCCACGGCGCAGGTCACGCAGGTCCCGCTCGGGCATCCGGATCTCGGCCGTCATGTCGGGACGACCACCGCGCCGGCCGGCGTCGAACCCGTCGAACCGGTCATCCTGGCCGTAACCACCCGGACGGTCGTCCTGACCGTAGCCACCGGGGCGGTCGTCCTGACCGTAGCCACCGGGGCGGTCGTCCTGACCGTAGCCACCGGGGCGGTCGTCCTGACCGTAGCCGCCCGGGCCGGGCGGGAGGCCACGCGACGGCGGGCCGCCGTGCCCCATCGGACCGGGACCGCCCGGACCCATCGGACCGGGACCACCCGGACCCATCGGGCCGGGACCACCCGGACCCATCGGGCCGGGACCACCCGGACCCATCGGGCCGGGACCGCCCGGACCACGCGGCGGCTCATAGTTCACCCGGCGGCCCTCGTACCCGCCCGCGGCGAAGGCGCCGGTGGGCTCGTCATAACGGCCGCCGTAGCGGTCGGCGGGCGGGCCGGCCTGCGCGGGCATCTGCCGGGGCGGCATCGGGGGCTGGGGCACGGGCGAGAGCCCACGGTCGTCGCGCATCGGCGGGCCGAGCCGATCCGCCATGCGCGGGTCGCCGCCGCGCCCGCCGGGCAGTCCGCCGCGCTCCTCGAGCTCGGCCAGCTGCCGCTCGACCCGATCGAGGTGCAGGTCGACCTGCCACTCGTCGTAGCCGTTGAACCGGACCCGGAAGACGACGTCGTGGACCTCCTGGGAGGCCACGGGCGCGCCGACCGGCTGACCGGCGAGTGTCGCCTCGACCCGGTCCAGGAAGGCGTCGACCTCGTCGACCTTGTATCCCCGGCGGAGCGCCTTACGCCGGAAACGCTGACCCTGACTCGCCACTATGTCTCCTGGTCTCGTACCGCTACGCCGTCGCGGTGCGCGGGTCGGTGTCCCTGTCCTCGGCGGCGGCCAGCTGCCCACACGCGCCGTCGATCTCGCGCCCCCGGGTGTCCCGCACCGTGGTCGACACCCCGGCGTCGCGCAAGCGCCGGACGAACTCCCGCTCGACCGGCTTCGGGCTGGCGTCCCAGCGGCTGCCCGGAGTCGGGTTGAGCGGGATGAGGTTCACGTGGGCCAGCTTGCCGGCCAGCAGCCGCCCGAGCAGATCGGCTCTCCACGGCTGGTCGTTCACGTCCTTGATCATCGCGTACTCGATCGACACGCGACGGCCCGTCGTGTCCGCGTAGTCCCATGCCGCGTCCAGCACCTCGGACACCTTCCAGCGCTGGTTGACCGGGACGAGTTCGTCGCGCAGCTCATCATCGGGGGCGTGCAGCGACAACGCAAGGGTCACCGAGAGGTCTTCGCTGGCCAGTCGGCGGATGGCCGGGACCAGGCCGACCGTGGAAACGGTGATGTGCCGCTGGGACAGGCCGAGGCCCTCCGGGGCCGGCGCGACCAGCCGGCGGATCGCCGCCACCACCCGGGAGTAGTTGGCCAGCGGCTCGCCCATGCCCATGAAGACGACGTGCGACAGGCGCGGCGGTGAGCCGACGACCGCGCCCGAGGCGGCCACGCCGGCGAGGTAGACCGCCTGGTCGACGATCTCCGCGGTGGAGAGGTTACGGGTCAGCCCGGCCTGGCCGGTGGCGCAGAACGGGCAGGCCATGCCGCAGCCGGCCTGGCTGGAGATGCAGACGGTGACCCGGTCCGGGTAGCCCATCAGCACGCTCTCCACCAGCGAGCCGTCGTGCAGCCGCCAGAGCGCCTTGCGGGTGGCGCCGTCGTCGCAGGACAGCTCGCGTACCGGGGTGAGCAGGGTGGGCAGGAGCGTCCCGGCCAGCCGCTCCCGGGTGGCCACCGGCAGGTCGGTCATCTGCCCCGGATCGCGCACCAGGCGACCGAAGTAGTGGTTGGAGACCTGCTTGGCGCGGAACGCCGGCTCGCCCAGCTCGCTGACGAGCGCCTGCCGGCCCGGCAGGTCCAGGTCGGCGAGGTGACGGGGCGGCATCGCGGGTCGGCGGCCGCGGGCGTCGGGGTCCACGGGGGTCAGGGGGAGGCTCGTCATGGCGCGTCCAGTCTGACACGCCCTGAGCGGGACGCACCCGTCCGTAGGTGCCGAATCGGCCCCGACCGGCCGGCGGATGCGCGCCCTCGCACGTGATTCATCCCTCATCCCGCCAGCGGGACGAAGACCGCGAGCAGCAGATACGCGGTCGGCACCGCGAAGAGGATCGAGTCGAGCCGGTCCATCAGGCCGCCGTGCCCGGGCAGCAGGTTGCTCATGTCCTTCACCCCGAGGTCCCGCTTGATCATCGACTCGGCGAGGTCGCCGAGGACGGCCGCGCAGGAGATCGCCACCCCGAACAGCGCGCCCCACCAGGGGGCCACGTCGAGGAGCAACCAGAGCAGCAGGGCGCTGCCGGCCGCGGCGGCGGTCACCGACCCGGCGAAGCCCTCCCAGGACTTCTTCGGGCTGATCGTGGGGGCCATCGGATGTTTGCCGAAGGCGACGCCGGCCGCGTATCCGCCGGTGTCGGAGAGCACCACGCCGACCAGGGTGACCAGCACCCGCAGGTGCCCGTCGCCGGGCGCGGCGGCCAGCATCGCCGCGAAGCCGCCGAGGAAGGGCACGTAGACCGCGATCAGGGTGGCCGCGGTCAGGTCGCGCTGGTAGTTGCGGGGGCCGTCGCCGAGCCGCCAGATCATCGTGCCGAGCACGGTGACCAGCAGGCCGAGACTCAGCGCGTCGGGCCCGGCGAACCAGCCCAGCCCCACGGTGATCACGCCGCCGGCGATCAGCGGCACCAGCGGCGGGTGGGCGCCGCTGCGGCGGACCGCGCGGGACATCTCCCAGACCCCGATCGCGACCGCGGCGGAGATCACGGCCAGGAACGCCGGCAGGTAGAAGAAGAGCGGCACGACGATCGCCGCGCCGAGGGCCAGCCCGACGCCGATCGCGGCGGGCAGGTTGCGGCCGGCCCGCCCGGTCGCCGGCTGGGCGGTCGGCGGCCGGTCGACGCTGGCCCGACGCCGGCCTCGCGTCCGACGCCCGGCCGCGGGCTCCGGCTCGAGTTCGTCGCGGACCGCCGCGAGCTGAGTGGTCGGTTCGTCCCGGATCGGGGCGATCTGCGCCGTAGGGTATTCGTCGTCCCCGGGGCGCCCGCTGCGCGGATCGGACCGGGGGCCGCGGTCGTGCGGGTCGTCGTGACCCCGGCCGTACGGGTCCGGGCCGTAGCCCCGCTCCCGCGGGTCCGCGTCGTAACCCCGGTCGCGGGGACCCGCGTCGTAGCCCCGGTCGGGGTCGTAGCCCCGGTCGCGCGGATCGGCGTCGTACCCCCGGTCGCGGGGGTCGTCGTAGCCCCGGTCGCGCGGTCCGCCGTGGCCGGCGTAGGCCCGGTCCGCATCCCGGTGGCCGCGCTCGCGGCGGCTCCGCTCGTCGTGCTGCTGCGGCTCGTCCCGCCAGCCCCGGCCGGGGGCCGGGGTCTCGTCGTACCGGCGGCGGTCCCGCGGTCCGTCGTGCCCGTCGCCCGGCCGCCCGTACGGGTCGGCGGCGGGCTGGCCGTACGGTCCGGCGTACGCCTCCGGGCCGGGCGGCCGCCGCCGGGGCCCAGGCTCGAGGTCGGCCTCCGGCCAGGGCAGCGGGCGCTCCGGACGGTCCCAGCCGCGCGGCTCGGTGGTGCCGTAGGGGTCGGGGTGGGACATCACGCACCGAGAGACGGTACGAGTGCCACCACATGACGCAAGACCAAGACCATCCCCTACAGGCGCGACTGCTCCGGTTGACCGACCTGACGGCCGGCCGATCCCCGTCGTTCACCCGGTGGTGGTCGGGAATCGTGCCGAGCCTACTGCACCGGGGAACCCGGCACGGCGGACGATGGCCCCGGATCGACGACGGCACCGGGTCCGCCGCCCCGGGGGGTGGGCTGCGGAACGCCGGTGCCGTGACGCGGGTACGACCGGCCGCTCAGACCTCGAGCAGCTCGTTCTCCTTGTGCTTGACCAGCTCGTCAACGGTGCCGACGAAACGCTGGGTCAGGTCGTCCAGCTCCTTCTCGGCGCGGCGCCCCTCGTCCTCGCCGACCTCGCCGTCCTTGACCAGGCGGTCCAGCTCTTCCTTGCCCTTGCGGCGGATGTTCCGGACGGCGACCTTGGCCTCCTCGCCCTTGTGCCGGGCGACCTTGATCATCTCGCGGCGCCGCTCCTCGGTCATCTGCGGGAGCAGGATGCGCAGCTGGTTGCCCTCGTTGTTCGGGTTCACGCCGAGGTCGGAGTCGCGGATCGCCTTCTCCATGGCGCCGAGCTGCGAGTTGTCGTACGGCTTGATGATCACCATGCGCGGCTCGGGAACCGCGATGGACGCCATCTGGGGCAGCGGGGTCGGGCTGCCGTAGTAGTCGATGACGATCCGGGAGAACATCGCGGCGTTGGCCCGACCGGTGCGGATCCCGCCGAACTCCTCCTTGGCGTGCTCGATGGCACGCTCCATCTTCTCCTCTGCCTCGAGGAGGGTGTCGTCGATCACCGGTCTCCTCGCCTCCTTCTTCGCTCGTCGTGGCTGTGCTGGTGCTGGTGTGTCGGAGGACCGCTGCGGCTTCGGACCGGGCCGTTCAGGCGGTGATCAGCGTGCCGATCTTCTCACCGCCGACGGCACGGACGATGGTGTCGTCGCCCTGGGCGCCGAAGACCAGCATCGGCAGGCCGTTCTCCATGCAGAGGCTGAACGCGGCGGCGTCGGCCACCCGCAGGTTGCGGCGCAGCACCTCGGAGAAGGTGATCGAGTCGAGCTTGCTCGCCGTCGGGTCGACGCGGGGGTCGGCGGTGTAGACCGCGTCCACGCCGTTCTTGCTCATCAGCACCACGTCGGCGCGGATCTCCAGCGCCCGCTGCGCGGCGACGGTGTCGGTGGAGAAGTACGGCATGCCGGCGCCCGCGCCGAAGATGACCACGCGGCCCTTCTCCAGGTGCCGGATCGCCCGCAGCGGGATGTACGGCTCGGCGACCTGGGCCATGGTGATCGCGCTCTGCACCCGGGTCTCGATGCCCTCCTTCTCCAGGAAGTCCTGGAGGGCCAGGCAGTTCATCACCGTGCCGAGCATGCCCATGTAGTCGGCCCGGGCCCGGTCCATGCCACGCTTCTGCAGCTCGGCGCCGCGGAAGAAGTTGCCGCCGCCGACCACCACGGAGACCTGCACGCCCCGGCGGACCACGGTGGCGATCTGGCGGGCGATGGCCTGTACGACGTCCGGGTCGACGCCGATCGCGCCACCCCCGAAGACCTCGCCGGAGAGCTTCAGCACCACCCGGCGGGCCCGGCCGGGCGGAGGAGCGGTGGGATCATCCGCCGCCAGGCTCCGGTCACTCACAACCTGCGTCATCCGCCCCGCCCCTTCCGTCGCGCACCCCGAGGGCGCCGCGTACCGCGTAACTGCCGTTGCCGACCCTATGTGACGAGGAGGCCGCGGTGCCTGTCACGTACACCGGCGGCCTCCTCGTCCACGTATTTCCCTGCCTCCGGGCGCGTCAAGCGCCCGGTGCGGCGGCTCAGGCCTGGCCGACCTCGAACCGCAGGAAGCGGGTGACCTCGATGCCGGCCTCGGCCAGCATCTGCTTCACCGTCTTCTTGTTGTCGGCGACCGAGGACTGCTCGACCAGGACGAAGTCCTTGAAGAAGGCGTTGACGCGACCCTCGACGATCTTCGGCAGCGCCGCCTCGGGCTTGTTCTCCTCGCGGGCGGTCTGCTCGGCGATGCGCCGCTCCGACTCGACGACGTCGGCCGGGACCTCGTCGCGGGTCAGGTACTTCGGCCGCATGGCGGCGATCTGCATGGCGACACCGCGGGCGTCGGCATCCCCGGCCTCGTCGGCCTTGCCGGCGTACTGCACCAGCACGCCGACGGCCGGCGGCAGGTCCTGGCTCTTGCGGTGCAGGTAGACCGCGGTGGGGCCGTCGAGCTTGGCGAAGCGGTTGAGCACCAGCTTCTCGCCGATCTTGGCGGACTGCTCCTGGATCAGGTCGGCCACCGGCTTGCCGTCGATGGTGCTGGCGAGCAGCTCCTCGGCGTTGGTCGCGCCGCTGTTCTCACCGTGCTCGACCAGCTGCTGGGCGAGGGCGATGAAGGCGTCGTTCTTGGCGACGAAGTCGGTCTCGCAGTTGAGCTCCAGCAGCGACGTGCCGGAGTGCGCGATCAGACCGTTGGCGGCGGTGCGGCCGGCTCGCTTGCCGACGTCCTTGGCGCCCTTGACGCGCAGGATCTCGATGGCCTTGTCGAAGTCGCCCTCGGCCTCGGTCAGCGCCTTCTTGGAGTCCATCATGCCGGCGCCGGTGAGGTCGCGGAGCTTCTTGACGTCCGCGGCGGTGAAGTTGGACATGACTCTCTCTTCGGTGTTTGAGACTGCGGTGGGATGGTCTGGCTGCCGGTTACCCGGATCCGGGCCGGTTGTGCCCGGCGTACCCGTCGCATCCCCACCGGCCGGGAAATCGGACGGTGGGGACGCGACGGCGCGATCACTCCGCGGCGGCGGTCGCCGGCTGCTCGTCACCCTTCTTCGGCTCCTCGAGCAGCTCGCGCTCCCACTCGGCCAGCGGCTCGTCGGCGCCGACCTGACCCGGCTCGGGCTTCTCGTCGGTGCCGCGGCCCCGGCCGGAGCGCGCGATCAGACCGTCGGCGACGGCGGCGGCGACGACCTTGGTCAGCAGCTCGGCCGAGCGGATGGCGTCGTCGTTGCCCGGGATCGGGAAGTCGACCTCGTCCGGGTCGCAGTTGGTGTCGAGCACGGCGATCACCGGGATGCCCAGCTTGCGGGCCTCGTCGACGGCGATGTGCTCCTTCTTGGTGTCGACCACCCAGACCGCGGCCGGGAGCTTCTGCATGTCCCGCAGACCGCCGAGGGTCTTGCTGAGCTTGTCCTTCTCGCGGGAGAGCTGCAGGGTCTCCTTCTTGGTGTAACCGGCGGCGGTGCCGCTCAGGTCACCCAGGGCCTCCAGCTCCTTCATTCGCTGGAGCCGCTTGTACACCGTCTGGAAGTTGGTCAGCATGCCGCCCAGCCAGCGGTGGTTCACGTACGGCTGGCCGACCCGGGTCGCCTGCTCGGCGATGGCCTCCTGGGCCTGCTTCTTGGTGCCGACGAAGAGGATGCTGCCGCCCCCGGCCACCGTGGTGCGCACGAAGTCGTACGCCTTCTCGATGTAGTCGAGGGTCTGGCGCAGGTCGATGATGTAGATACCGTTGCGCTCGGTGAAGATGAAGCGCTTCATCTTCGGGTTCCAGCGCCGGGTCTGGTGCCCGAAGTGGACACCGCTCTCGAGCAGCTGGCGCATGGTCACGACGGCCATGGTGGGTACTCCTAGTCGTCCCTGGTTGTCCGTCCGGCCGGCGGCCGGACGCCTGGCGCCCGATCGCCGGCCATGGTGGGCCCGATCAAGATCGGGACCAGGGAGGCCGTCGCCCCACGAGAGGTCCGTGGAGAGGGCACGCGAGGTCGACCGCACGAGGCGGTCGCCAGTCGACCAGTGTACGCCCCTTCCCCACGCCCCGGCCCCGGGGTGCGGGAACCCCCCATTCCGGGCACTACGGGCCCTCCTCGGGCCGCCGCCCGGGCCGCGCCGGTGCCGGCCGCTCGGGCCGCGCGTCGGCCCGTGCATCGGGCCGGCCTCGTGATCGACTCCGGATGCCGCAGCTCGCGCCGTCCCGGCCCGGCGACACCGCTACCTGCCGCAGGTCGAGTGGATCATCACCCTGCCCGCTGTCCGAGCCGGCCGCGGCCGGGCGCCGGGGGTCAGCGGGCGGCGAGCGCGGCGGCGACGAAGAGCACCAGGCCGACGGTCAGGTACGCCGTCGGCGGCCGGAGCCAGCCCCGGCTGCCGTCGGCGAGCGCCAGCCCGCCGGTACGCAACCCGTACAGACCGGTGCCGAAGATCGGCAGCCCGACCACCAGGAACGTGCCCACCACGACGTGCGAGGTGGAGACCGGGTCTCCGGTCAGGCCGTGCCCGAGCACCCGCAACGCCGGGATCTCCAGGATCAGCACCATCACCGCCAGCAGCACCGCGAGAGCGGGCCGGCGGGTCCGGTAGACCCCGTCCCCCGGCGGCGGCGCGTCCAGCCGGGGCGCCACCGACGGCATCGGGCCGGTCGGCATCTCCAACGGGTGCGGCGCGAGCCCCGGCTCGCCCGGCTGCGGGCCGGGCCGCTCCCCCACGGCCAGCGGGGTGGCCGCCCCGTGCACCGGACGGTCACCCACGGCGATCGGCGCCGGGGCGACGAAGGTCGGTTCGGCGGGGCGGGGCGGCTCGACGACCGGGTAGCCGCGCAGCGGATCCACTCCACCGTCCCGTGGCGCACCGCCGTGCGCGTCGCCGGCCTCGCGGGCCGCCCGGCGGCCGACGCGCTCGCCCGGCAGTTCGCCGGAGGTCTCCGAGGGGTCGTCCGCCCGGCGCGACCGCCAGCCCTCACCGTCCTCGCCCAGCGGCTCGGCCGCGCCGAACCGCCCGGTGTCGCCGTACCGGCCCTCATCGGGGCGCTGCTCGGGGACGCGGAAGTCGTCGTCGCGGTAGCGCGGCTCGCCGGCCGCGCGCCAGTCCGGTTCGGCGTACCCGTGGTCGCCCCAGCGCGACCCCTGCTGATCCTCGGGAAAGCTCCGTCGTCCGTCCACGACCGGCACGGTATGTCACCGGACCCACCGGCGCCATCCGACCCTGGCCGCGTCGGTGCTGGTCGGTGCTGGTCGGTGCCGGCCTGCGGTACCCGGCAGAGCACGGACAGGGACGTCCGCACCGGCTAGCACAGCGGACCCATGATCGTCCGCCCGTCCACAGGCGGCCCTGTTGTCCACAGGACGCGGATCCGGGACGGTGGCATCGGCCCGACCGGGCGCACCGTGACCGGCATGACGAAGCGAAACCAGGCCGTCGGTGCGTACGGCGAACGGTGCGCGGTCCGGCACCTGATCGAGGCGGGGCTGCGTCCGGTCGCGCGCAACTGGCGCTGCCCCGAGGGGGAGATCGACATCATCGCCTGGGAGGGCGGGGTGCTCGCCTTCTGCGAGGTGAAGACCCGCCGTACGGAGGCATTCGGCACCCCGGCGGAGGCGGTCGTGCCGGCGAAGGCCCGGCGCCTGCGCGGCCTCGCCGCGCGCTGGCTGGCCGAGACCGGGACCACCGCCGAGGAGGTCCGCTTCGACGTGCTCTCCGTCCGGCTGCCCGCCGCCGGTCCGGCCCGGGTGGAACACCTGAAGGGCGCGTTCTGATCATGAGTTACGCGAAGGTGCTCTGCGTCGGCCTGGTCGGGGTGGCCGGCCACGTGGTGGAGGTGGAGGCGGACCTCGCCCCCGGGCTGCCGGGCGTGGTCATCTCCGGGCTGCCCGACACGGCCCTGCACAAGGCCCGGGACCGGGTCCGGGCCGCCGTCGTGAACTCCGGCCAGAAATGGCCGAACCGGCGGATCACCCTCAACCTGCTCCCGGCCACGCTGCCCAAGTACGGATCCGCGTTCGACCTAGCGAACGTCAAGTTATGCCATACTCAGCGCCATGACGCGCGCTGCGATCTATGTCCGGATCAGCCGGGACCGTGAGGGGGGCGGCCTCGGTGTGGCCCGCCAGGAGCACGACTGCCGCGAGCTGGCGGTGCGCCACGGCCTGACGGTAGCGCAGGTGTACAGCGACAACGACCTATCCGCGTACAGCGGCAAGCCGCGTCCGTCGTATCGGCGGATGCTCGACGACATCGCCGCGGCCCGCATCGACGCGGTGCTGGCCTGGCACACTGACCGGCTGCACCGCTCCCCGATCGAGCTGGAGGAGTACATCTCGGCGTGCGAGCCGCGCGGCGTGCCGACGTACACGGTCAAGGCTGGCCCGCTCGACCTGAGTACGCCGAGCGGCCGGATGGTGGCGCGGCAGCTCGGTGCGGTGGCCCGGTACGAGGTTGAGCACCAAGTCGAGCGGCAGCAGCGCGCGAAGCTCCAAGCCGCCGCTGACGGCCGGTGGGGCGGCGGGCGGCGCCCGTACGGGTATGAGCCGGACGGCGTCACCCTGCGGCCGGACGAGGCCCGGGCAGTCGCCGAGGCTACCGACGCGATCCTGTCCGGCGGCAGCCTGCGCGGTCAGGCCGCCGAGATGAACGCGCGCGGCCTGATCACGTCGACGGGTCGGCCCTGGACGGCGAACGAGCTACGGAAGGTGCTGACGCGCGCCCGGAACGCCGGCCTGCGGGAGCACCGCGGGGAGGTGGTCGGCCAGGCAGCGTGGCCGCCGCTCGTCGACGAGGACCGGTGGCGGGCGCTGGTATCGGTCCTGAACCACCCTGGTCGGCGGACGCAGTGGTCGTCGGCCCGCCGGTGGCTGCTGTCCGGGCTGGCGCTGTGCGGCGTGTGCGGCACCCCGGTGCGCGCCAGCCTGGCCGCGAGCAGCAGCCGGTCCGTCACGTCGTACGCCTGCAAGGCCGGCAAGTGCGTCAGCCGCAACGCCGAAGAGCTGGACGCGTACGTCGGCGCAATCATCGTCGAGCGGCTGTCCCGCCCGGACGTCGCCGAGCTGCTCACCGGCCCAGGCCGGCCCGACTCCGGCGCGCTGCATCTGGACGCGACCGGGCTGCGCGAGCGGCTCGACGGCCTGGCCGCCGCGTACGCCGATGGCGCGATCGACGTCCGGCAGCTGCGCGAGGGGTCGGAGCGGCTGCGCCGCCGGCTCGCCGAGGTGGAGGACCAGTTGGCCACCGCCGGCCGGGGTGACGCGCTGGCCGGCCTGGTCGGGGTGGCGGACCCGGGCAAGGCGTGGGAGGCGTTGGACCTTCACCGGCGCCGGGCGGTGGTCGACACGCTGATGACGGTGACGATCCACCGGACGCGGAAGGGCCGGCCGCGCGGCTGGACGCCGGGCAGTTCGTACTTCGATCCGTCCACGGTCGACATCGCGTGGAAGGGCTGACGGGCAACCGGCCGGCGCCGGTGATCATCCTGGCGCCACCGAAACGATCTTCCCTGCTAAGCTTTTAGCTGACGTCGACGCAGGGGCCGCGGAGGGCCCCGACACGATGTCTGCTTCCCTCGTATCGAGGCGTGCCAGGTACGCAGCGCTGAAGCGCTGCCACGGCACCGACCACCCCGCCACTGAAGCCGCGTCCCGCGACCTGCGGGAAGCCGTGCTCGCTCAGCACATCACTCGCCTGGTCGACCAGGCCCCGCCGCTGACCGAAGAGCAGCGCGCCCGGCTGTCCGCCCTCCTGACGACCGGAGGGCAGGCCAGTGCAGCGGCATGAGAAAGGCCGCCCCGGACGGAACGGGACGGCCCTCACGACGGCCAGCGAAGCAGTCCTCTGCATCATACCGCCGGCCACCGACCAGCGTGGATGCCGCGAGTACGGCGGGTGCCGACCCGGCCAGCGGTGCGCCGAGCACCGCCCCGACGTCGACCCGCCGCGCGTCGGGCAGCTGCTCGGCCAGGTCGTCGACGTCATCGCCGGAGAGCGGGCGGCGCGGTGACCGAGACGGTACTCGAACGGGCCCCGGCCGATTCGGTGGTGGAAGCCGAACAGATCGTCCTGGGCTCGCTGATGCTCAACCCGGCCGCCATGGACAAGGTCGCCGAGCGGCTCGGCAGCGACCAGTTCTACCGGCCACGACACGCCGCCATCTACCGGCACCTACTCGCCGCGCACGACGCCGGTGAACCGGCCGACGCGGTCGCGCTGGCCCATCGCATGGACGCGGCTGGCGACCTCGCCCGGCTCGGCGGCGCACCATACCTGCGCGACCTGGTCGCCGCAGTGCCCGTCGCCGCCCACGTCGACCACTACATCGGCATCGTCCTCGACGGGGCCGAGCGTCGGCACGTGGACGAGCAGGCCGAGCGGCTCCGCTACGCGGCGGGGATCGCCGACGCGGACCGGCGTCGCCAGCTCGTCGCGGAGGTCACTGGGCAGCTGGACGCGGCCCGCGGCACCGCCGGACCGGCGAGCCACCTCGATCGGCTGCGCGCCGCGCTGCTCGACTCCGCCGGCCTCGACACCATCCCCGACCCTGAGCCGCTGATCGGGGAGGACATCCTGTTCCGTGACTCGCTGGTCTGGGTCGTCGGCAAGCCGGGCCACGGCAAGTCGTTCGTGGTGCTCGACATGGCGGCGGCGGTGGGCTGCGGCGAGCCGTGGCAGACGTACCCGGTCCAACAGGGGCCGGTGGTGTTCCTGGTCGCGGAGGGCGCCCGGGGCACGAAGAAGCGCGTACGGGCGTGGGAACGGGCCATGGGCCGGCCGATGGAGAACGTCTACTTCCTGCCGCTGCCCGTGCAGTCGACGAACCGGGCCGAGTGGGACGCGCTGGTCGAGCTGTGCCGCGAGATCGGCGCCGTCATGGTCGTCATCGACACCCAGGCCCGGGTGACGGTCGGGGTGGAGGAGAACTCCAACACCGAGATGGGCCACTTCGTCGACCAGGCGGAGAAGCTGCGCGCCGCGTCTGCCGCGTGCGTGGTGATCGTGCACCACATCGGCCGCAACGGTGAGACGGGCCGAGGCGCGACCGTGCTCGACGGCGCGCTGTCGACGATCATCAAGGTCAGCAAGGATGAGCACCGGGTCAAGCTGGAGTGCACCAAGAACAAGGACGACGCGGATTGGGACGACATCCTGCTACGTGCCGTGCCGACCGGTGAGGGCCGGGACCGGTCCATCGTCCTGATGCCCGACACCGCCGAGCACGCAAGCGGGATCGGCCACGAGGTGACCAGCGCGGCCATGCGGACGGCGCGCGCGTGGTGGGAGAACCACGCGGACATGTGGGTCGGCAAGACGGACCTGGTCGACGTCATCGCGCCGAAGAGCACGTTCTACCGGCACGCCGCCGAGCTGCGCAAGGCCGGCATGGTCGAGATGGACACCAAGCCCAAGTACCCGCGGTATCGGCTGACCGGCCCGCCGGTGGGCGCGTCGTGACCGGGCCGGATCGATCTCACTTCCCGGGGTGTCCCACCCGTCCCACCCCTAAAGGGGTGTGGGACGGGACGGGACAGGTGGGCCGGACAGTGGGACAGGTGGGACAGGTGGGACAACCGCAGGCCAGAGCACCTGCGGCCGCGGTGGGACACACGGGACAGCAGACCAGCGTGGAGCCGTCCGCAACGGCATCTGTCCCACCCGACCGAGCGACCGAACAGGACCAGGACCACGAGAGGACCGCGCCCGTCCTGGTGCCGTCCGCGCCCGTCGAGTCGGGCCGGCGTGGCTGAGTCAGTCGCCCTCGAAGCGGATCTCGACGTCCCGGCTGTTCAGGCAGCGTCGGGCCAGCAACGCGAGTCGCCGGACCTGCTCGACCTCCGCCGGTGCCCGGGCCACCTCGGCGAGGCAGCGCAACTCGGCGAGCAACTGCGGGGCGGAATCGGCGCCCACCACCAGCTCACCGAGCGGGTCGACGCGGTCCAGCAGCGGCGTACGTCCCCCGCCCCGCACCCGCTTGAGCAGGTCCAGCAGCACGTCGTCGGGATCCGCCACCACCTCCGACGCGACGTGCGACGGCCGGCGACGGGCAGGTCCGGCGCGCACCAGCCGGTAGAGGACGGCATCCACACCCACGTCCGATCCCCTCCTCCCGTGAGCGCCGCTTCCCCGGGGCCGACGCCCGTCACATCCGACTCGCCAATCACCCTTCCGCGACGCCGCCCGGGGCGCGCGTCCTCGCTCACCGCCCCCACCGCTCCCACGGTGCGGGAGGCGCCTGTCCCGGCAGCGCCGGCGACCGGGGCGTCGTCAACCCCGGGGCGACCACCACCGTCCTTTTCGTAGGAACAGTTTCCCCTGTCCAGCCCCGGTTCGGCCACCCCGCACGGCATGCCGCTGACGCGGACCGCGCCGCGGGCGGTCCGGCGGCGGTGGCTGAGTCGCCACGCGGCCCGTATGCCGGGACGTGTTCCGCCGCCGAGTCGCCACGCGGGGCTACGCCGGAAGGCGTTCCGTCTCAGTAGTTCATCCCGTCGGTGGGCGCCGGCGATCGCCCGGGACACCGTGCGGTACGGCATCCTCGCCGGCTTCCCGCGGATCCCGGCGTCGGCGATCGGCCGAATCGGTGGCCGCGCCGTAAGCTGGGCCGATGGCCGCCGACAGCAGCGCCCGCCCCGGCACGGGCCGGTACGGCCGGTGCCCCGGCGCCGGCTCGGAGGCACGGGCCCGCCGGTCCAGCGGCCCGCTGCCGGTGATCCGCGACCGGAGGTGCCGGTGAGCGGCACCCGGGCCGTCCACGAGGGGCTGCCGCCGGCGATGCGGGAGGCGGTGGACGACTTCGCCGACCACCTGGCCCGGGTACGCAACCGGTCGGCGCACACCGTGCGGGCATACGTCACCGATCTGGTCTCCCTGCTCGACCACGCCGTGCGAATGGGCTGCGCCGACCTGGCGGAGCTGGACCTGACGGTGCTGCGGAGCTGGTTGGCGAAGCAGCGGACCGCGGGTGCGGCCCGGACGTCCCTGGCCCGTCGGGCCGCCTCGGCCCGGACGTTCACCGCCTGGGCGCATCGCACCGGCCTGCTCCCCACCGACGTGGCCGCCACCCTGGCCAGTCCCCGGGCCCGGCGGGAGCTGCCCACCGTCCTGCGAGCCGACCAGGCCGCCGCGCTGATGGAGGCCCCGCGCCTGGCCGAGGTCCGGCCGTCGCCCGGAGACCCCGACGCCGCGCCGGACGCGGACCACCGGCCGAACGCGAACCACTGGTCGGACGCCGCGCCGGTCCCCGCAGAGGGCGACGAGGCGGTGCTGCTGCGCGACCGGCTGCTGCTCGAACTGCTCTACGGGACCGGGGTACGGATCAGCGAGGCGTGCGGTCTGGACCTCACGGACGTCGACCAGGCCCGCCGGGTGGTGCGCGTGCTCGGCAAGGGCGGCCGGGAGCGCGCCGTGCCGTACGGGGTGCCGGCCCAGCGCGCGCTGGACGCGTGGCTCGACCGGGGCAGGCCGGCCCTGACCGGTCCCGGCTCGGGCTCGGCGCTTCTGCTCGGGGCGCGGGGCGGGCGGCTCAACCCGACCACGGCCCGCCGGGTCGTCGCCGGGTACGCCGCGGCCGCCGGACTGCCCCGGACGACGCCACACGGGCTGCGGCACTCCGCCGCCACCCACCTGCTGGAGGGCGGCGCGGACCTACGAGCCGTGCAGGAGCTGCTCGGCCACTCCTCGCTGGCCAGCACCCAGATCTACACGCACGTGTCGGTGGAACGGCTGCGCGCCGCGTACCGGCAGGCACATCCGCGGGCCTGACCGCCACGCCGACGAACCGTGGGACCGGGGGCCGCCGGTTCGGTGGAGCGGGTGTCCGGCCGCCGGTGCCCCGGCATACCGGCGGGACCTGCGCGGACGTGAGCCGGGCCCGGGCGTTCCGGCGGCCGGCGCCGGGCATGCCGGGCGGAACCGTGCGGACGCGAGCCGCGCCGTGCACCGTACGGTCACCGCCCGGTGGGCGGGGCGGACGAACCGCTGGTTGATGATCCACGGCGGGCTACGATCGGCGAATGACGGTCCCGCAGCCGCCCGAGCCGATCCCCGGGGCTCGGCTGCTCTTCTCTCTCGACCCGTCGGTCAGCCACCTCAACCACGGATCGTTCGGCGCCGTCCCGATCGGGGTGCAGCGCGCCCAGCAGCGGCTGCGGGACGAGATGGAGTCGAACCCGCTCCGCTTCTTCACCCAGGGCCTCGTCGACCGGATCACCCATACCCGGCGGCACCTGGCCAACTTCCTGGGCGCGGACCCGGACGGTACCGCGCTGGTGGGCAACGCCACGACGGGCGTGGCCGTGGTGCTCCAGTCCCTCGGCCTGCGCCCCGGCGACGAGGTGCTCACCACCGACCACGGGTACGGCGCGGTCGCCTTCTCCGTGGCGCGGGAGTGCCGGCGGACCGGGGCCGTGTCCCGGACTCTGCCAGTGCCGCTGGCCGCCACCGACGAGGAGGTGGTCGAGATCGTCCGGGCCGGGCTGCGGCCGGGGCGTACCAAGCTGCTGATCGTCGACCAGCTCACCTCGCCCACGGCCCGGCTCTTCCCGGCCGCCGCGCTCGTCGGCGTGGCCCGGGAGCAGGGGGTGCCGGTGCTGGTCGACGCCGCGCACGCCCCGGGCATGCTGCCGATCACCGTCGCCTCGATCGGCGCCGACTTCTGGGTCGGCAACCTGCACAAGTGGGCGTACGCGCCCCGGGGCACCGCAGCGCTGGTGGTGGCCGAGCCGTGGCGGGAGCGGATCCAGCCGCTCGTGGTCTCCTGGGAGCAGGACACCGGCTTCCCCACCCGGGTCGAGTGGCAGGCCACGCTGGACTACACCCCCTGGCTGGCCGCACCGGTGGGGTTGTTCACCCTGCGCAGCCTCGGCCTGGACCGGGTACGCGCGCACAACGCCGCGCTGGCCGCGTACGGGCAGCGGGTGGTCGGGGACGCCCTCGGGGTGGCGCCGACCGACCTGCCGGAGCCCGGCGGGCCGACGGCCGCCATGCGGCTGATTCCGCTGCCGTCCGGGGTCGCCACCACGATCGACGCGGCGCAGGCGTTGCGCGCCCGGATCGCCGAACAGCTCGCCGCCGAGGTGTCCGTGGCCGGCTGGAACGGCCGGGGCTGGTTGCGCCTGTGCGGCCAGGTCTACAACACCCCGGACGAGTACGACCGGCTGGCCGTCCGCCTTCCCGCGCTGCTCGCCCAGGGCTGACCCGGCGCGGCACCCGGTGCCGCGGCGGACGGGTCGCGGGCGTCCAGGTCGACCGGGAGCAGCCGGACCGGGCCGAGTCCGAGCAGGGCGAGCGGGTCCAGGTATTCGTCGCCCCGGCGCAGCCCCCAGTGCAGGCACGCCTCCGCCGGGCAGCCGGAATGGCCGGCGAGCAGGGTGCCGATCGGCGTGCCGAGCGCCACCCGGGCACCCGCCGACAGCCCGGGGCGTACCGGCTCGTAGGTGGTCCGCAGCCCACCGGCGTGGCCGACGGTGACCACCGGACGCCCGGCGACCGGGCCGGCGAAGAGGACGACGCCGGGGCCGGCGGCGCGGACCGCGACCCCCGACGTGGCGGCGAGGTCGACGCCGCGGTGACCGGGCAGCCACGGCTGCGCCGGTGGATCGAAGCGGCGCACCGGCCGGGGCGTGCCGGCCAGCGGCCAGCCGAAGCGGCCGACCGGGCCGCCGACGGCGGGCGCGCCCGACGGCCCGCTCGCGGCGCGGTCACCAGCCCGACCGGCAACGGACAGGCCGGCAACCGGACGCGACGCGCCGGCCGACGCGGGGCCGGCGGCGGCCGCGGGACCGAGGAGCAGGACGCCGAGAGCCGGGACGACCCGGCGCGGCAGGTTCGGCACGCCCGACACGGTGCCCCGGGTCCACCCGGCCCGACCAGCGCCAGGCACGCCCATTGTGGACGGCGCACCGACTGTGGACGGCCGCCGCGCGGGACGCTGATCTGATATGCGCCCCGCCTATGCTGGCCGCGTGACCAAGGACTGGTACGCCTGGCATGCCGACTACGACCAGCCGGACTCGGCCCTGTCCCGGCGGGTGGCCGAGGTGCGGATCCGGATCGGGGAGGCGCTGGACCAGGCGCCGGCCGGTCCGCTGCGGGCGATCAGTCTCTGCGCCGGGCAGGGGCACGACCTGATCCCGGCGCTCGCCGCCCACCCCCGGCGTGACGACGTGACCGCCCGCCTGGTCGAGCTGGACCCGCGCAACGCCGAGGTGGCCCGCCGGGCCGCCGCCGAGGCCGGCCTGAGCCGGGTCGAGGTGGTGGTCGGAGACGCCGCACGCGTCGACCGGTACGCGGACCTGGCGCCGGCGGACCTCGTGCTGGCTTGCGGCATCTTCGGCAACATCGTCGACGCGGACATCAGGAACACCGTCCGGCACTGCGCCGCGCTCTGCGCCACCGGCGGCACTGTCTTCTGGACCCGGCACCGCCGCGAGCCGGACCTGGTGCCCACCATCTGCGAGTGGTTCGCCGAGGAGGGCTTCGTGCCGGTCGCGGTGGGCAGCCCCGCTGACGGGGTCGGGGTCGGCGTGCACCGCTTCACCGGCCCGCCCCGCCCGCTGGAGACCGGCGCGACCATGTTCGAGTTCGTCGGCTACGACCGCCTCACCCACCCGTGAGCCCACGATCCGAGGGAGAGCCAACGCGATGACCACGGTGGACGATGTCAGCCGGCCCTCCCGGGTCGCCGGGCCGGACGAGGCGATCAGCGCCGAGGAACTCCAGCTCGCCGCGCGCAACCACGGCATCCCGCTGGAGGCCCTGCGCTACGACGTGACCCCCGCCGGCCTGCACTACCTGCTCATCCACTACGACATCCCGGACGCCGACCCGGCCACCCACGTGCTGACGGTCGACGGGGCGGTGGAACGGCCGCTACGCCTGGACCTGGCGGCGCTCCGGGAGCTGCCCCGGGTCACCCACCGGGTGACCCTCGAATGCGCCGGCAACGGGCGGGCGCTGCTGCACCCCCGCCCGGTCAGCCAGCCGTGGCTGGTGGAGGCGGTGGGCAACGCCGAGTGGACGGGTACTCCGCTGGCGCCGCTGCTGCGCGCCGCGGGGCTGTCCGCCGACGCGGTGGACGTGGTCTTCACCGGCGCCGACCACGGGGTGGAGCGCGGGATCGAACAGGACTACCAGCGGGCGCTGCCGGTCGCGGACGCGCTGCGCGAGGAGGTGCTGCTCGCGTACGAGATGAACGACGCTCCGCTGCTGCCGCAGCACGGGGCCCCGCTGCGGCTGATCGTGCCCGGCTGGTACGGCATGGCGCACGTGAAGTGGCTGCGGAACATCCGGGTGCTCACCGAGCCGTTCGACGGCTACCAGAACGCGGTGGCGTACCGGCTGCGGCGGGACGCCGACGACCCGGGCGTGCCGGTGACCCGGATCGAGCCGCGGGCACTCGTGCGCCCGCCGGGGTTCCCGGACTTCATGTCGCGTACCCGGGTGCTGCGGCCCGGGGCCTGCACGGTGGACGGGCGGGCCTGGTCCGGTCACGCGCCGGTGACGGCCGTGGAGGTGACCTTCGACGGCGGTACGACCTGGGCGCCCGCCGAGCTGGCGGAGCCGACCGGGGGCGCGTGGGCGTGGCGGCGCTGGCACGTCGAGTGGCACCCGACGCCGGGGCGGTACGTGCTGGGGGCGCGGGCGACCGACGCCTCGGGGCGGACGCAGCCGGTCGAGCAGCCGTGGAACCGAGGCGGATTCGCCAACAACCTGGTGCAGCGGGTCGAGGTGGTGGTGCTGGCGGAGTGATCCGCCACCGGCGGCCGGGGCGCGGAGCCGCCCCGGCGCCGGGATCGGCTCAGCCGCCGAATCCGGAATCTGCGGGAAGGGAGATGTCGGGCTTTTCGAGCTCTTCCACGTTGACGTCCTTGAACGTCATGACCCGGACGTTCTTCACGAAGCGCGCGGGGCGGTACATGTCCCACACCCAGGCGTCATGCATCTCGACCTCGAAGTAGACCTCGCCGTCCGAGTTGCGTACGTGCAGGTCGACCTGGTTCGCGAGGTAGAACCGGCGCTCGGTCTCCACCACGTAGGAGAACTGGCGGACAATGTCGCGGTACTCCCGGTAGAGCTGCAGCTCCATCTCGGTCTCGTACTTCTCGAGATCTTCCGCGCTCATCGCACTCCGCCTTCCATGACCACATCTTCCCCCACTGGCGCCAGGGGTCGCGGCTGCTCGCCCAACGCCACGCCGACGGTACCCCCTGACGCGCCCGAGCGCTCCATCGGCTCGTCCGGGCCGCCGAGCGGAAGCTCGTCCGCGCCGCCGGACGCAAGCCCGTCCGGAAGACCGAGCGGAAGCTCCTCCGCGCCGGCGGGCGCGCGCCCGCCGGTGTCCGGCCCGGCCGGGCCCCCGATGACCGGCCGGCGGGAGCGCGGAGGCGCGCCGTCCCGACCGGAGATGGCCGCCACGTTCACGTACGAGAAGCGGTGCTCCTGGCACGGCCCGAGCGCCCGCAGCGCGGCGGTGTGCTCCGGGGTGATGTAGCCCTTGTGCTCGGCGAAGCCGTAGCCCGGGTACCGCTCGTCCAGTTCCACCATGATCCGGTCCCGGGTGACCTTGGCCAGCACGCTGGCCGCCGCCACGCAGGCGGCCACCCGGTCGCCCTTCCAGACCGCCAGCCCCGGCACGTCCAGCCCGTCCACGCCGAAGCCGTCGGTCAGCACGTACTCCGGGCGGGTGGTCAGCGAGGCGAGCGCCCGGCGCATCGCGGCCAGGTTGCACACGTGCAGCCCGCGCGCGTCGACCTCGTCGGCGGGGATGACCACCACCGCGTACGCCAGGGCCCGGGCCACCACCTCGTCGTAGATCCGCTCCCGGCTGGCCGGGGTGAGCAACTTCGAGTCCGCCAGCCCCTCGATCTCGCCGCGCCGCCCCTCGGGCAGCACCGCCGCGGCGGCCACGAGCGGGCCGGCGCAGGCACCCCGGCCGGCCTCGTCGGCCCCGGCCACGTGCCGGAAGCCCCGCCGTTGCAGGGCCCGTTCCAGCGCGTAGAGCCCGCCGTCGCGGCGCACCACCGTGCGCGGGGGCGTCAGCACGCGGCACCGCCGTCCCCCGGCGTCGCCGGACCGGCGTCGA
Organism: Micromonospora sp. NPDC051924; assembly: GCF_055586005.1. Taxonomy (NCBI): domain Bacteria; kingdom Bacillati; phylum Actinomycetota; class Actinomycetes; order Micromonosporales; family Micromonosporaceae; genus Micromonospora; species Micromonospora sp. NPDC051924. The sequence continues at coordinate 124,718 of NZ_JBVJJA010000006.1, read as the reverse complement.
GGACCTGGGCGAGCCGCTCCGGCAGGTCGGGCGGGTAGTACCGCTCGACGGTCGCGGTCAGCTCGTCGACCGACCACCAGCGGTGGCCGTGCACGCTGGCCCGCTCGACCTCGTCGAACCCCGCCGTGTCGACCTCCCAGGACGCCACCCGGACCAGGAAGAACTCCTGATCCTGGCGGTACCAGACGCCGTCGAACGGGAACTCGACCGTCTCGGACCAGACCGGTGCGCCCAGCTCCGCCGGGGCGAGCCGCAGCCCGGTCTCCTCGGCCAGCTCCCGGGCCGCGCCCTCGGCCGGGGTCTCCCCGGCGTCGAGCCCGCCGCCCGGGGTGAACCAGTAGGCGTGGCCGGGGCGGCCCGGATCGGTGCCGGCGAAGAGGAGCACCCGGTCGGACGCGTCAACGAGCAGCACCCGGGCCGCGCGACGAGGGGTGTAGACGGTCACCGCCCAAGACTGCCAGACGCGTCCGACGAACGCCCACGGCCTCCCGGGTCAGGGATTGGGGATCCCGTCGAACTGCTTCGGCACGGTGAGCCAGGTCGCCCGGTCGACCGGCCAGAAGATCGTGAAGGCCCGGCCGACCACCTGGTCCTCGGGGATGGTGGCCTCGTTGATGTCCTCGCCGGACTGCTGCCAGTGCTCCAGCGAGTCGCCGGAGGCCTCCCGGTGGTCACCCATCACCCAGAGCCGGCCCTTCGGCACGGTGATGTCGAAGTCCTGGTCCGCCGGCTTGTTGCCGGGGAAGATGAACGGCTCGTCGATCGGCTTGCCGTTGATGACCAACCGCTCCTGGGGGCCGCTGCGGTCGCAGCAGACCACATGGTCGCCCCCGACACCGATCACCCGCTTGATGAAGTCCTCACCCTCCGGGTTGCCGCTCCACTCAGTGGGCGCCTTGAAGACGATCACCTCGCCGCGGTGCGGCGAGCGGAAGTCGTAGACCAGCTTGTTGACCAGCACCCGATCGTCGATCTTGAGGGTGTTCTCCATGGACGGGGACGGGATGAAGAAGGTCTGCAGCACGAAGGCACGCACCAGCACTGCGACCAGGATCGCCACGCCCAGGAGAATGGGCAGCTCCTTCCAGAAGGAGCTAGTCGGCTTTTCGGTCTGCTCGTCGATCACGGGAGGAGCCTACGTCCCCGACCGTGGCGCGGTCGCCCCGAACGCGCGAGAACGGAAGTCGCGGCCGCCACCGGGAGGATCAGCACGACACCACCCACCGGGTCCGAATCGACCGGCACCGGCCCGGCCGGCGCCGCGTTGGGCTGCGGCAGGCTCGCGAAGGTCTCCGGCACGGGCAGGGTCGTCCACCGCTGCTGCGGCCACACGATCATGAAGGCCCGGCCGACCACGTTGTCGATCGGCACCGGGCCCTGGCAGCGGGCGTCCTGGGAGACCAGCCGGTGGTCGCCCATCACGAAGATCTGCCCCGGCGGTACGACCACCTCGGTGAACTGCCGGGAGCGGCACTCCTTCGGGTTCGGGGGCAGCTCGACCGGCGAGTCGTCGGAGACGTACGCCTGCTCGTCCAGCGGCACGCCGTTGACCACGACCCGGCCCTTGTCGCAGCACCACACGTGGTCGCCGGGGAGGCCGATCACCCGCTTGATGAAGTCCTTCTCGCCGGGCCGGCTGACCCCGACCAGGTCACCGAAGGTGCGTGCGACCTTGCCGGCGACGTTGGTCGGCGGCGCCGGCGCCTCCTGGGCGACCCACCTGTCGGTGCCCCGGAAGACCACCACCTCGCCACGGACCGGGTCGCGGACGTCGTAGACGACCTTGTTGACCAGCACCCGGTCGCCGATGAGGAGGGTGTTCTCCATCGACCCGGACGGGATGAAGAAGGCCTGGAGCAGGAAGGTGCGGATCAGCACCGCCAGGCAGAAGGCGACGATCAGCAGCAGCGGCAACTCCTGCCAGAGCGGCATCTGCCGGCGGGTACGCCGGGCCCGCCGGCGCCACGGGTCGACGGTGCCGTCCTCGTCAAGCATCTGCACCATGCCACTCTCCGGTCCGCAGAAACGACACTACCGCCCGGGAGTCCCCTCGGAGACCCCACGGGCGGCAGTGGACCGCTTCGCGCCGTCCGCCTGCGCCCGTATCGACCAGGGTAATGCGATCTGGTCGATACGACATCCGCGCAGTTCAGGCGGCGTGGCGAACGGAAATTCAGCTCGCCGGCTGCTTCTCGCGCAGCTCCTTGATCTTGGCCTTCTTGCCGCGCAGCTCGCGCAGGTAGTAGAGCTTGGCGCGACGCACGTCACCGCGGGTCACGACCTCGATCCGGTCGAGCGCCGGGCTGTTGAGCGGGTAGGTCCGCTCCACGCCCACGCCGAAGCTGACCTTGCGGACCGAGAAGGTCTCGCGCAGGCCGTCACCCTGGCGGCGGATGACGACGCCCTGGAAGATCTGGACCCGGGACCGGTTGCCCTCGACGACCCGCGCGTGCACCTTGACGGTGTCACCGGCACGGAAGTCGGGGAGGTCGACCCGCTTCGACTGGGCGTCAAGGGCGTCCAGGATGTTCATCGCTGCGTCCTCGTGAGGCTCACGGCGCACCGTCAGTCGATGCGCGGATGGGTGATTCTGACCCCCGGGTGGTGGCCGGCCGGAACCGGCCCCGGTCGAGGGCCCTCGCAGCCGCCCACGGCGTGGACGGATGCGGCAACCCCTCTACTTTGCCACATCCCCCGCCGACGGCTGAAATCGACCCCGGTCCAGCGCCGCCCGGTCGCGCTTGTCCAGGCTCTCCGAGGGCAGCGCGGCGATCAGGTCGGGCCGGCGGGCCGCCGTACGCAGCAGCGACTCGTCGCGCCGCCAGCGGGCGATCCTGCCGTGGTCGCCGGAGCGGAGCACCTCCGGCACCTCGTGCCCGCGCCAGCTCGCCGGCTTGGTGTACATCGGCGCCTCCAGCAGCCCGTGGGCGTGCGACTCCTCGTCCAGCGAGCCGGCGTTGCCGAGCACCCCGGGCAGCAGTCGGGTGACCGCCTCCAGGATCACCAGCACCGCCACCTCGCCGCCGAAGAGCACGTAGTCGCCGAGGGAGACCTCGGTCACCCGCGTCCGGGTCGCGGCGTGGTCGAGCACCCGCTGGTCGATGCCCTCGTACCGGCCGCACGCGAAGAGCAGGTGTGATTCGGCGGCCAGCTCGTGGGCCATGGCCTGGGTGAACGGGACGCCGGCGGGCGACGGGACGAGCAGCCGGGGCAGGGTGTGCCCGTCCGGGCTGAGCTCGTCGGGGGCCAGCGCGTCCAGCGCCTCACCCCACGGCTCGGGCCGCATCACCATGCCGGGACCGCCGCCGTAGGGCGTGTCGTCGACGGTGCGGTGCACGTCGTGGGTCCAGGTCCGCAGATCGTGCACGGCCAGCCGCAGCGTGCCGTTGGTCCGGGCCTTGCCGATCAGCGACAGGTCCAGCGGGGCGAAGTACTCGGGGAAGATCGACACGATGTCGACGCGCATCAGGGGCTGCTCCAGTCAGAGGTCGAGCAGCCCGCTGGGCAGCTCCACCACCACGCACCCGCCCGCGACGTCGACGTCGAGCACGATCGCCTTCACGAACGGGATCAGCGCGGTCCGCCCCTCGGGGCGGCGCAGCACCAGCAGGTCCGACGCGGGCGCGTGATCGATCCGGGCCACCTCGCCCAGGTGCTCGCCGGTCGGGGTGACCACGGCGAGGCCGACCAACTGGTGGTCATTCCACTCCTCCGGGTCCTCCGGCGGGGCGACGTCGGCGCTGTCCACGCCGACCAGGGTGTTGCGCAGCGCCTCGGCCACGTCGCGGTCCAGCACGCCCTCGAAGACGACCAGCAGCCGCCCCTGATGCCAGCGGGCCGACTCGATGGTCAGCTTGTCCGGCACACGCCAGGCACCGGGCTCGGACGGGACCGCCCCGGGCTCGGTGTGCAACACCATGCCCGGGGCGAACCGTGCTTCGGGTTCATCGGTCCGCACCTCCACGGTGACCTCACCGCGGACGCCGTGCGGCTTGCCGATCCGGCCGACGATGAGAAGCATCAGTACGAGTCGACGATGTCGACGCGCACCCCGCGCCCACCGATGGAGCCGATCACCTGGCGCAGCGCCTTGGCGGTCCGACCGGACCGCCCGATCACCGTGCCGAGGTCCTCCGGGTGCACGCGGACCTCGAGCCGCTTGCCCCGACGGGAATCGACCAGCCGCACCCGGACGTCGTCCGGGTGGTCGACGATGCCCTTGACCAGGTGCTCCAGGGCGGGACGCAGCGCCATGTCAGGCCTGCTCGCCGGACTCGGCACCGGTCTGCTCCTCGGCCTGCGCCGGGGCCTCGGCGGCCGGGGCCTCGGCCTTGGCGGCCTTCTTGGCCGGCTTGGCCGGGGTCTCCGCCAGGCCGGCGGCGGCCTTCGCCTCGGCCTCGTAGGCCGCCTTGCGGTCGGCCCGCTCCGCGGCGACCTTCAGCGGCGCCGGGGCCGGCAGGCCCTTGAACTTCTGCCAGTCACCGGTCAGCTCCAGCAGACGCTGCACGGCCTCGCTCGGCTGGGCGCCGACGGACAGCCAGTACTGCACCCGCTCCGACTTGACCTCGATCACCGAAGGGTCCTCCTTCGGCTGGTACACACCGACGAACTCGATCGCGCGACCGTCACGCTTGGTGCGCGAGTCGGCGACGACGATGCGGTACTGCGGGTTGCGGATCTTGCCCATCCGCAGGAGCCGGATCTTTACGGCCACAGTTGTTTCGCTCCTGTTGCGATCTCACCGGCCCGGTACGGGCGGTGTGCGGGTGAGCGCCGACCGGCACAGTGGGGTTGGGCCGGAGACTGCTCGGTGGACTGGCGACGCGCCCGGGTTAGAGGGCGCCGGACGCGCGCCGGATACCAGCGACCCATTGTGCCAGATTCGACCCCGATCTCTCACACCGGACCCGGACACGTCACCCGGGCCGCGCACAGGGTGACGGACGACACGCTCAACGGGCGGGCGGACGGTCCCAGCCGGCCGGCAGTTCGTCCGGTACGTCCCAGTTGGCCGGCGGGGTGAAGTCGCGCCAGGTGCCGTCGAAGGGGAACTCCCCGGCCTCGGCGATCCGGATCACCCGCTCCCCCTCGACGCGGACCGCCTCCTCGTCGGGCACCCAGTAGTGGTCCGGGAAGGCGAGGCGCTCGGCGAACTCCCCCTCGTCCTTCCACTCCCAGCTGAGGTCCGGGTGGACCACCACGTCGAGGTCCTGGTCCGTCATGTCGACCCCGGCCACCGCGCCGTCGTCCCAGCGGACGCCGGGCTCCTCCAGGTTGACGTACCAGTTCTTGAACCGGCCCCGGTCGTCGCGGAACCACCAGACCGAGTGGGCGGCGCCGGTGGGCAGGAACTTCAGCACCGGCGGCCCGTTCCAGCGGCCCCGGAGGAGCCGGTAGGACGAGGTGATCCACTCGGCGAACGGCATGGCCCGCATGCCCAGCCCCGCCTCGGTCACCTCGTTCGCCACCGGCGCGCCCCGGGCGATCCAGAGCAGCAGCCCCCGGTCGTCGTCGTGCACCACGCGGGCCGACCGGACCCAACCGATCCGGCCGTGCCGCACGTTGCGGTGCATGATCAGCCGACCCGGCGCGAACCGGTCGACGGAACCGCCCGGGCGCACCTCAGTAGGCGCGGGCGAGGATGGCGACGAGGTCTGGCTCGTCCTCGGAGTCGGGCACCGAGCCGTCGGCCCGGAGCAGGCACCGGACGGTGACGCCCTGGGCGTTCGCCTCCGCCTCGCCCGGCACGCCGACCGCCGACCACGGCACCCGGGCCCAGCCGGTGGCCGTCGCCTCGATCGCCTCGGCCAGGTTCGAGACCTCGGTGGTGCGGGACTCGCGGTGGGCGAGCGCCTGGTCGTGCAGCGCCTGCTGGTCCGCCTCCAGCGCGGCGAGGACCGCGCCGACCACGTCGGCCACCGGGGTCGGGGCCTTGGAGCCGTCCGTACGCCGGACCACGACCGCGTTGCCGGCGGCCAGGTCACGGGGGCCGACCTCGACGCGGACCGGGTAGCCGCGCAGCTCGGCGTCGACCGCACGGCGGCCGAAGGCGGTGTCGGTCCGGTCGTCCAGCGCGACCCGGACCCCGGCGTCGCGCAGCGCGTCGCGCAGCTTGGCCGCCGCCTCGCCGACCCCCTCGCCGTCCTTGACGATCATCACGTACGCCTGGACCGGCGCCAGCTTCGGCGGCACCCGCAGGCCGTTGTCGTCGCCGTGGCACATGATCAGACCGCCGAGCATCCGGGTCGAGGTGCCCCAGGAGGTGGTCCAGGCGTGCTCCCGGCCGCCCTCGGCCGAGGAGAAGCTGATGTCGAACGCCTTGGCGAAGTTCTGGCCCAGCTCGTGGCTGGTGCCCATCTGCAGCGCCTTGCCGTCGCCCATCATGCCTTCGCAGGTATACGTGGCGGTGGCCCCGGCGAAGCGCTCCCGGGCGGTCTTCAGGCCGACCACCACCGGGATGCCGAGCACGTTGACCATCAGGTCCTCGTACGCCTCGTGCAGGATGCGGCGGGCGTAGGCGCGGGCGTCCTCGCGGGTGGCGTGCGCGGTGTGCCCCTCCTGCCAGAGGAACTCGCTGGTACGCAGGAAGATCCGGGGACGCAGCTCCCAGCGGACCACGTTCGCCCACTGGTTGAGCAGCAGCGGCAGGTCCCGGTACGAGTCGATCCACTTGGCCATGAACTCGCCGATCACCGTCTCGCTGGTGGGGCGGACCACCACCGGCTCGGCGAGCTGCTTGCCACCGCCGTGGGTGACCACGGCCAGCTCCGGCGAGAAGCCCTCGACGTGCTCGGCCTCGCGCTTGAGGTAGCTCTCCGGGATGAAGAGCGGGAAGTACGCGTTCTCCGCGCCGGCCGCCTTGATCCGGGCGTCCATCTCGGCCTGCATCCGCTCCCAGATGGCGTAGCCGGCCGGTCGGATGACCATGGTGCCCCGCACCGGGCCGTTGTCGGCCAGCTTCGCCTTGGCGATCAGGTCCTGGTACCAGCGGGGGAAGTCCTCCGCACGGGGAGTGAGCACGCGTGCCATGACCGCACATCCTATGCGCCGTCCACGCCCGCGCTGCGCTCGGGCGGCGACCCGGGCCGTGTCGTACCGGCGACCGTAGACTTCGACCACCATGGGTGAGCTTTCGGCCGAGGGGTCCGGATCCCCGCGCGGCGTGAGACCCGCCGAGCCGGAGTCGTCGAAGCGGCTGCGGGACGCGATCGTGGACGCGGCCCGCGCGCAGACCGTGGCGTCCGGCTGGGACGGCGTACGGATGGGCGGGGTGGCGACCGCGGCCGGGGTCAGCCGGCAGACCGTCTACAACGAGTTCGGCAGCAAGGCCGGCCTGGCCGAGGCGCTCGCCCGGCGCGAGGTGGACCGGTTCGTCGGGGAGGTCCGCGCGGCGCTCGACGCGCACGGCGCCGACGTCCGCGCCGGGGCGTACGCGGCGATCCGGCACACCCTGGCCTCGGCGGCGGACAACCCGCTGATCAAGGCGATCCTGACCAGCGCCCGGGGCGGCTCGGACGAACTGCTGCCCTACCTGACCACCCGGGCCGGGCTGGTGCTGGCCGAGTCCACGGCCGCGCTGCTGGAATGGGCGAACCGGCAGCTGCCCGCGGCCGACCCGGCGGCCCTGGCCTTCGCCGCGGACACCATCGTCCGCCTGGTGGTGAGCCACATCGTGCTCCCCCAGGCCCCCGTCGACGACACCGCCGACCAACTCGCCGACCTCGCCGTACACCTCTTCCACACCGCCGCCACCCCACCCCCCGTCTGACCCACCCGCCCAGGGTCCGCCCTGATTCAGGGAAAGAGTGGCCATCCAGGGCGACGAAGGCACTCTTTCCGTGCATCAGCGGCCTCCGAAGGGCGCGGAGCGCCCGGGGAGGCGGGGGCGCGGGGCGGGGTCAGCGGAGGACGCGGCCGCGGAGGACGATGCGGGACGGGGTGCGGACCACGCGCAGGTCGCGGCGGGGGTCCTCGGGGTAGACGACGAGGTCGGCGAGGCCGCCCTCGACCAGGCCGGGAAAGCCGAGCCACTCCCGGGCCCGCCAGGAGGCTGCGGCGAGCACGTCCTCGGTGGACATGCCGGCCCGCTCGTGCAGCAGCAGCATCTCCTCGGCGGCCAGCCCGTGGTCGATGCCCCCGCCGGCGTCGGTGCCGACGTAGATCGGCACCCCGGCCTCGTACGCCGCCCGGACCACCTCGGGGAAGCGGTCGCGCAGGGTCAGCATGTGGTCGGCGTATCCGGGGAACCTGGCGCGCGCCTGGTCGGCGATGCCGCCGAAGGTCTGGATGTTGATCATCGTGGGCACCAGGGCGGTGCCCTGCCGGGCCATCAGGTCGATCAGGTCGAGGCTGAGACCGGTGCCGTGCTCGACCGAGTCCACCCCGGCGCGCACCATGATCTCCACGCCCGCCTCGCTGAAGGTGTGTACCGCGGCGCGTACCCCGGCGGCGTGCGCGGCCGTGACGGCGGCCGTCATGGTGTCGGCGTCCCAGGACGGCGCCAGGTCGCCCACGCCCCGGTCGATCCAGTCGCCGACCAGCTTGACCCAGCCGTTGCCGGCCGCGGCCTGCGCGGCGACCGTGGCGGCCACCTCGGCCGCGCCGACCTCCACCCCGATGTCGCGCAGGTAGCGCTTGGGCGGGGCGACGTGCCGGCCGGCGCGGGCCAGGCGCGGCAGCTCCGGGTCGTCGTCGAGTTCGGGGTACGGGTACGGCGAGCCGGCGTCGCGGATGGCGAGCACGCCGGCGTCCCGGTCGGTCCGGGCCAGCTCGCGGGCCTGGTCGAGCGAAGTGATCGGGGCCCCGCCCCGGGCGATGCCGAGGTGGCAGTGGGCGTCGGTCAGGCCGGGCAGCACGAAGCCGCCGTCGGCGACGGTCTCCGCGCCGGGCACCGGTTCGAAGGTGACCCGATCGCCGACCAGCCAGATGTCCCGGACCTCGTCGTCCGGCAGGAGCACACCGCGCACATGCAGAGCCATGTGCACAGTCCTACCGGATGGCCGGGGACGCCGCGCGGGCCCCTTACCTGAAACCACACAGAGTGCTCAACCCTTCACCTCAAGAAAGATTGACACATTTATTTATTTAGAAATGTCTTGATGAAAGTAATCGCCGGACGCAGGATTCCGGCAGGCCCGCACGACGGGCAGCTCGCACGTCGCCTCACCGAAGGAGCGTGACAGTGACCCCACGACGATGGCGTACGGCGGTGCTCGGCCTCGCGGTCGGCCTCGCCCTCCCGATCGGCGCCGCCGGACCCGCGACCGCCGGCGCCGAACCCGACCCGGCGGCGGCCCGGGCCGCCGCGGTCGCCGGCAAGGCCGAGCGGAAGGTCCGGGACCGGATCGCCAAGGACGGCAAGAGCACCTTCTGGGTCTTCCTCGACAGCCAGGCCGACCTCAGCGGCGCCAACCGGCTGCACCGCAAGCGGGACAAGGCCGCCTTCGTACTCAAGGCCAAGACCGAGCAGGCCGAGCGGAGCCAGGCCGGGCTGCGCGCGATGCTGCGGGCCGAGCGGGCGGACTTCACCCCGTTCTGGCTCGCCAACACCATCCAGGTCACCGGCGACGCGGCGCTGCTGGCCGACATCGCGGTACGCCCCGAGGTCGAGCAGATCCTCGCCGACGATCCGGTCGACATCCCCGAGCCGCAGCCCGGCACGGAGGTGCCGGCGCTGAACGGGATCGAGTGGAACATCGACCGGATCAACGCCCCGCGGGTCTGGAACGAGCTGGGCGTGCGGGGCGAGGGCATCGTGGTGGCCAACATCGACAGCGGCGTCGACTACACCCACCCCGCGGTCGCGGCCAGCTACCGGGGCCGGCAGCCCGACGGCAGCTATGTCCACGATTACAGCTGGTTCGACCCGGCGGGGATCTGCCCGAGCGCGGCGCCCTGCGACAACAACGACCACGGCACCCACACCATGGGCACCATGGTCGGCCTGGACGGCGCCAACGTCGTCGGCGTCGCCCCGGGCGCGAAGTGGATCGCCGCCAAGGGCTGCGAGACCAGTTCCTGCTCGCGTGCCTCGCTGCTCGCCGCCGGCCAGTGGGTGGTCGCGCCGACCGACCTGACCGGGGCCAACCCCCGGCCCGACCTGGCCCCGGACATCGTGAACAACTCCTGGGGCTCCAACGCGTACGACCCCTGGTACACGGCGACCGTGTCGGCCTGGGTCGCCGCCGGCATCTTCCCGGCGTTCTCCAACGGCAACAACGGGCCCGGGTGCAACACCGCCGGCAGCCCCGGCTCGTACTCGATCAGCTACGCCTCCGGCGCGTTCGACGTCAACAACGCGATCGCCAGCTTCTCGAGCCGGGGCGCGGGCGAGAACGGCGACATCAAGCCGAACATCGCGGCCCCGGGCGTCAACGTCCGGTCCTCCATCCCCGGCGGGTACGACACGTTCAGCGGCACCTCGATGGCCTCCCCGCACACCGCGGCCACCGTCGCGCTGATGTGGTCGGCCTCGCCCGCCATCCAGGGGGACGTCGCGGCCACCCGCACCATCCTCGACGACACCGCGATCGACGTGGCGAACACCAGCTGCGGTGGCACCGCCGACGACAACAACGTCTTCGGCGAGGGCCGGCTCGACGCGTACGCGGCGGTGACGGCCAGCCCGCGCGGGGCGCTCGGCGCGCTCGGCGGCCGGGTGCTCTCGGCCGGCGCGGGGCTGGCCGGGGCGACCGTGGCGGTGACCGGCCCGATGAGCCGCACCGGCGTCACCGGCGCGGACGGCTCGTACGCCTTCGACCGGCTGATGGTCGGCGACTACACGCTCACGGTCAGCAAGTTCGGTTACCTGACCGCCACCGCCCCGGTGACGATCACCGAGAACGAGACCCTGACCCGGGACGTCGAGGTCACCCAGGCGCCGTCCGGCACGCTCAGCGGCACGGTGACCACCTCGGCCGGCCCGGCCGCCGGGGCGACCGTGACGGTGACGGGCACCCCGCTGAGCGCCGTCGCCGACGCGGCCGGCCACTACTCGCTGACCGTGCCGCACGGCTCGTACGAGGTGCGGTTCGCGCACAGCTACCGCTGCGCCGACCCGGTCACCCGGAACACCACGCTGGCCGGTGACGTCACGCTGGACGTCGCGTTGCCGGACCGGGTGGACGGCTTCGGGTATGCCTGCGGGGCGGCCGGCGGCTCCTTCGTCAAGGGCACCGACCTGCTGGCGCTCACCGGCGACGACAAGACCCTCCCGGTCAGCCTGCCGTTCCGGGTGCCGCTGTACGGGAAGTCGTACCGGGAGGCGTGGGTCAGCACCAACGGGGCACTCGGCTTCGGCACCGCCTCCTCGGCGCGGGCCAACACCGCCCTGCCGAACTCCGCCGAGCCGAACCTGGCGCTCTTCCCGCTCTGGGACGACCTGTACGTGGAGGCCGACTCCGGTGTCTGGACGGCGGTCACCGGAGCCAAGCCGAACCGCACGTTCGTGGTCGAGTGGCGCAACGTCTCGTTCTTCGCCAACCGGTCGGCCCGGGTGACGTTCAGCGCGGCGATCGGCGAGGACGGCACGGTCACCTACCGGTACGCCGACGTGGACGGCACCGGGGTGGAGACCGGCGACGCCGCCACCATCGGGCTGGAGAACGCCACCGGCACGGTCGGCTTCGAGTACTCGTACAACGCCTCGGCGGTGGCCAGTGGCACCGCGATCGCGTTCCGGCCCACCCGGAGCGCGACGGTGTCGGGCGTGGTCACCGACGCCAACGACGGGCTGCCGGTGGCCGGGGCCACGGTGACCGCCCGGGCCGGCGACGCGAGCGTCTCCGACGCCACCGACACCGACGGGTCGTACCTGGTCCAGGCCCCGGCCGGCGCGGTGGCACTGACCGTGGCGAAGCCGTACTACGAGACCGGCACGGCCACCCTCGACCTGCCCGCCGGCAGCGTGGCGAGCCGGTCGCTGGCCCTACGGACCGCCCGGATCACCACGGCCGTGGCGGACCTGACGGTGGTCGCCCCGGCGGCGCAGACCCGGGCCCGGCAGCTCGGGCTCACCAACACCGGCACGCTCGGCACCGACGTCACGGTCACCGAGCTGGCGGCGGACGGCTCCCCCGCCGACATCGGCTGGCTCACGCTGACCGGCACCACCGCGACCGTCGCGGCGGGCGCCCGGCACACCGTGGGCGTCACGGTCGACACCACCGGGCTGGCGCCGGGCAGCTGGCACCAGGCGAAGGTGCAGATCGCCTCGGCCAGCGGGCGCCGGCCGGTGCTCACCGTCCCGGTGACCGTGGTGGTACCGAGCTACGTGCTGGCGGTCGACGCCGGCGGCACCCAGGCGCACGCCGACGTCGAGGGCCAGAGCTGGTCACCGGACCGGGCCTGGGCCGCGGGCGGCGCGGGCTGGCTGGGCACCTCCAGCCGGCAGTCCACCACCACCCCGATCACCGGTACGAATGACCCGGCCCGCTTCGCCGACCTGCGCGAGGGCATGTACGAGTACCGGGTCGACGGGCTGGTCGACGGCACGTACACGGTGGAGCTGGACTTCGCCGAGGTGCGCAGGCAGGCCCCGGACAAGCGGGTCTTCGACGTGCTGATCGAGGGGCAGGAGGTGCTGCCCTCGCTGGACGTGGCCGCCGAGGCGGGCAGCTTCGCCGCGGTGAGCCGCTCGTACCCGGTGCGGGTGACCGACGGGCAGCTCAACATCCGGTTCGTCACGCACACCGGGTTCGGCAAGCCGATCCTCAGCGCGGTGCGGGTGACCGACCGGCCGGACGTGGTCTCCTGACCGCCTGAACACGCGACGGGGCCCGGCCGATCCGGCCGGGCCCCGTCCCGTACGCGGTCAGCGGGGGCCCTTGTCCCCGCCCTTGCCGAGCTTGTTGAAGTCGATCTTCGGCAGCTTGAAGCCCGGCGGCAGGCCCTGGCCACCGGCCAGGTCGCCCGGGTCCAGGCCCGGCGGCAGCTGCGGCATGCCGCCCGGGAAGCCGCCCGGCACCCCGGCGCCGGTACGCGGCCGCCCGCCGCCCTTGGTGCCCTTGCGCTTGTTCTTCGGCGACTTGGTCGCCTTGCGCCGGCCACCGCCGGGCAGGCCCATCATGCCGCCCATCTGCTTCATCATCTTCTGCGCGTCGGTGAAGCGGTTGAGCAGCTGGTTGACGTCCATCACGGTGACGCCGGAACCGTTGGCGATGCGGGCCCGCCGGGAGCCGTTGATGATCTTCGGGTTGGTGCGCTCACCCGGGGTCATCGACCGGATGATCGCGGTGACCCGGTCGAAGTGCTTGTCGTCCAGCTCGGCGAGCTGGTCCTTCATCTGCCCCATGCCGGGCATCATGGCCAGCACGTTGGCGATCGGACCCATCCGCCGGACCGCGATGAGCTGGTCGAGGAAGTCCTCCAGGGTGAACTGCTCGCCGCCCATCAGCTTGGCGGTCATCTTCTCCTTCTGATCGGCGTCGAAGGCCGCCTCGGCCTGCTCGATCAGAGTGAGGACGTCGCCCATGCCGAGGATCCGGCTGGCCATCCGGTCGGGGTGGAAGACATCGAAGTCCTCCAGCTTCTCGCCGGTGGAGGCGAAGAGGATCGGCTGCCCGGTGACCTCGCGGACCGACAGCGCGGCACCGCCGCGGGCGTCGCCGTCGAGCTTGGAGAGGACCACGCCGGTGATGCCGACGCCGTCGCGGAACGCCTCGGCGGTGCGGACGGCGTCCTGACCGACCATCGCGTCGATGACGAAGATGACCTCGTCGGGCTGGACCGCGTCGCGGATGTTCGCGGCCTGCTGCATCATCTCGGCGTCGATACCGAGCCGACCGGCGGTGTCGACGATCACGATGTCCCGGGCCGCCCGCTTGGCGTGCTCGATGGAGTCGCGGGCCACCTGAACCGGGTCGCCCACGCCGTTGCCGGGCGCCGGGGCGTACACCTCGACGCCGGCCCGGCCGCCGAGCACCTGGAGCTGCCCGACGGCGTTGGGACGCTGGAGGTCGGCGGCGACCAGCAGCGGCTGGTGCCCCTGGGCCTTGAGCCAGCGGGCCAGCTTGCCGGCGAGGGTGGTCTTACCGGAACCCTGGAGACCGGCCAGCATGATCACGGTGGGCGGGTGCTTGGCGAACTGGAGCCGCCGCCCCTCGCCACCGAGGACGTTGACCAGCTCCTCGTTGACGATCTTGACGATCTGCTGGGCCGGGTTCAGCGCCTGGGAGACCTCGGCGCTCCGGGCCCGCTCCTTGACGTTCGCGATGAAGCCCTTGACCACCGGCAGGGCGACGTCGGCCTCCAGCAGCGCCATCCGGATCTCGCGCGCGGTGGCGTCGATGTCGGCGTCGGTGAGCCGACCCTTGCCACGGAGCTTGGTGAAGATCCCGGAGAGGCGGTCACTCAAGGTGTCAAACACACGAACATCCCGTTTGTCGTTGTCGGCGGGCACGGAGCGGCCGGGCAGGCTGTCCAGCCACCGCTAGGGTAGCCCGCCGCCCGCACCACCGCTCCCGGCCGGCCCCGTGCCCCGCGCCCGTCATGATCCACTCGAGGTGCGGCATGTCGCGGCATCCGAAGCGACGGACCCCCGACGTGCCGCAGCCGGAGCCGATCATGGGAGACCGCGCGGCGGGGCGGGACGGCGCGGCTCAGGCCTCCACCAGCCCCGACTGGTACGCGAAGACGACCAGTTGGGCGCGGTCGCGGGCGCCCAGCTTGACCATGGCCCGGCTGACGTGGGTACGCGCCGTGGCCGGGCTGACCACCAGCCGCTCGGCGATCTCGGCGTTGCTCAGCCCCTCGCCGACCAGCCCGACCACCTCCCGTTCCCGGTCGGTGAGGGTGCCGAGCCGGGGATGCGGCCGGGGTACCCGGGCCGGCCGGGTGGCGAACTCCCGGACCACTCGCCGGGTCACCGACGGCGACAGCAGCGCCTCCCCCTCGGCGACCAGCCGGATCGCCCGGAGCAGCTCGGCCGGGCGGGTGTCCTTGGTCAGGAAGCCGCTGGCGCCGTGCCGGAGCGCGTCGAAGACGTACTCGTCCAGCTCGAAGGTGGTCAGCACGACCACCCGGGTGCCGGCCAGGTCCGGGTCGGCGACGATCCGCCGGGTCGCCTCGATGCCGTCCACGCCGGGCATCCGGACGTCCATCAGCACCACGTCGGGGCGCTCCCGGCGGGCCAGCTCGACGGCGGCGAGCCCGTCGGCCGCCTCCCCCACCACCGCGAGGTCGTCCTCGCTCTCCACCAGGGCACGCAGCCCGATCCGGACCAGGTCCTGGTCGTCCGCGAGCAGCACCCTGATCATGCGAATTCCTCCAGCGGCAGTGTGGCGTACACCCGGAAGCCGCCGCCCGCGACAGGGCCGGCGGTGAACGAGCCGCCCAGCGCGGTGACCCGCTCCCGCATGCCGGCGAGGCCGAAACCGCCGGTCCGGGCGGGCGCGGCGGCGGCCCCGCGACCGGTGTCGGTCACCTCGACGGCGACCTCGGCGGGCGCGTACCGGATCCGGACGGTGGCGGTGGCCGGGCCGGCGTGGCGCAGCACGTTGGTCAGCGCCTCCTGCGCCACCCGGTACGCGGCCAGGTCCACCGCGACCGGGAGGGCGCGCGGCTCCCCGTCCACCTCGACGGTGACCGGGACGCCGGCGCCGGCGAGCCGCTCGCGCAGCTGCGGGAGCTGGGCCAGCCCGGGGACGGGGGCCCGCTCGTCGACCGCCTCGTCGCGGCGTACCACGGTCAGCGTGACCCGCAGCTCGTCCAGCGCCTCCTTGCTGGTGCGGCTGATCGCGGTCAGCGCCGCCTCGGCCTGCTCAGGCTTGCGGGCGAGCAGGTGCAGCGCGATCTCGGCCTGCATGTGGATCGCGGCGAGCCCGTGCCCGACCACGTCGTGCACCTCCCGGGCGACCCGCAGCCGTTCCGCATCGGCCAGCCGGCGCGCCTCGTCCACCCGGCCGCGGGCCGCGTTCTCCCGGACCAGCCGCACGGTGGTGCCGACCGCGAACGGCACCACCACCCAGGCGGCGGCCGGCATCAGACCGATCAGGCCGGGCGGGCGCGTCCCGAGGAAGACGTGCACCAGCAGCGCCACCAGGGCAGCGCCGCCGGCCACCGCCGCGGTCCGCACCGGACGGTGGGCGGCGACCGTGTAGACCGCGACCAGGAAGGAGAGCAGGATCGGCCCGTACGGGTAGCCGAACACCAGGTACACCGTGACCGCCGCGGTGACCACCGCCAGGGTGACCAGCGGCCAGCGCCGGCGGACCGCGAGGGCCAGCGCGGCCACCACGACCAGCGGGTAGGTGGCGCGGCCGGTGGACATGCCGACGTTCACGCTCGCCGGACCGGTGCCGACCAGCCCGATGGCGAGCAACGCCAGGGCGATGCCGGCGTCGAGCGCGGCGCCGCTCCATCCGGTCCGGTCCCGCTCCACGCGTCCCTCCCCCACCCGGCTCAGCCGATGTCCCGCCGTCGCAGCAGCACCGCGCCGACCACCGCGAAGGTGACCAGGTACGCCGCCACGACCACCGCCGCCTGTGCGCCACCGACGGTCGCCGCCACGCCAGGGGTGTCCCCGGGCGCGCCGAGCGCGGCCGCCAGCGAACCCGCGTTCGGGCCGGGCAGCCCCTTCTGCGCCTGCGCCACCCAGTCGAGCAGGGGCGCGGCGATCGCGGCGAGCAGATTCTGCACCGCGAGCATCCACACCAGGCCCAGCCCGACGGGCAGGGCCACCGCGCGCAGGGCGACGGCGAGCACGGCACCGAGCATCGCCCACATCGTCGCGATGAGCCACCCCGCCCCGATGCCGGTGAGCAGATCACCCGGTCCGGGCCAGCGCACCGGCTGGGCCTCGGCGACCGCGATGAGCACGCTGGCCACCGCCCCGACCGCGAAGACCGCGAGCACCACGGCCAGCGCGGCGGCGGTGAGGGCGAGCAGCTTGCCGGCGTACACCTCCAGCCGGGAGGGACCCTGGGTGAGCACGGTCTTCCAGGTGGCCCAGCCGTACTCGCCGCCCACGGTGAGCACCCCGAGGATCAGCACGATCGACCCGAGGAAGACCGGCAGCCCGCCGAGCGAGTTCCCGACCAGGTGGTCGGGCAGGAGCATGGGCAGGGTCCGGTCGGCGTTCGGCCCGTCGGTGCCGCCGGCGATGCTGGCGTACGGGAACAGATAGGTGAAGATCAGCGCGAGGGCCAGCGTGATGGCCAGCAGCAGCCAGCTCGCCGGCCGTCGGACCAGCTTGATCGTCTCGGCGCGGAAGCTACGCGACATCGGCCGTTCCCTTCTCGATGAGGTCGAAGAACACCTGTTCCAGGTCCCGCTCCCGGGGGCGCAGTTCCCGGACGGCGAGCCCGGACGAGACCAGCTCGGCGTTGAGCCAGGCGGCCCGCTCGGGCGCCACGGCGAGCTCCAGCCCGCCGTCGACCACCCGGACCCGGTCCGCGCCGACCAGCGCCCGGGTCCGCGCCGCCGCCTCGTCCAGCGGGTCGGCGAGCACCCGCAGCCCGGCCGCGCCGCGCAGCTCGGCGACGGTCCCCTCGGCGATCAGCCGCCCCCGGGAGATCACCCCGACCCGGTCGCAGATCTGCTCGACCTCGCCGAGCAGGTGGCTGGAGACCAGCACGGTGCACCCGCCCGCGCCGAGCCGGCGGATCAGGGTGCGCATGTCCGCCATGCCGGCCGGGTCGAGGCCGTTGGTCGGCTCGTCCAGGATCAACAGGCGCGGGTCCTTCAGCAGGGCGGCGGCCACCCCGAGCCGCTGCTTCATGCCCAACGAGTAGCCGGCGTACCGGTCGCCGGCCCGGTCGGTGAGGTCCACCAGGTCCAGCACCAGCGCCACCCGGTCGGCGCCGACCCCGGCGTAGCGGGCCAGCACCCGCAGGTTGTCCCGACCGGAGAGGTACGGGTAGCAGGCCGGCCCCTCGATCAACGCGCCGACGCCGGTCAGCCGGCCGGCGCCGGGCGAGCGGCCGAGCAGCCGTACCGTGCCGGCGGTGGGGCGGACGAGCCCGAGCAGCATGCGCAGGGTGGTGGTCTTCCCGGCGCCGTTGGGGCCGAGGAAGCCGTACACCTCCCCGGCCCGGACCGTCAGGTCGAGGTCCTGCACGGCGGTCAGGCCGCCGTACCGTTTGGTGAGCCCTTCGGTCTGCACTGGCAGGTTCATGCCCCGAGGGTCCCGCCGCTGCGCCGCCGGCACGTCGCCCCGGCGGCGGCTCTGCGCCTACGTCAGCGGACGTAGCCGGCTCAGACGGCGGCCAGCACGGCGGACTCGATGCGGTCCCGTTCCGCCTCCGGGGGCCAGCCGCCGACCAGGTAGAAGGCGTCCACCACGTCGCCGCCGAGGGTGGAGATCCGGGCCGCCCGGACCTGCGCGCCGGCCTCGTCGAGCGCGCAGGAGACCCGGTACAGCAGCCCGGCCGCGTCGGCGGCGCGCAGTTCCAGCAGCACCGCGTCGGTGGCCGCCTCCCGGTGCCAGACCACCCGCGGCGCGG
The DNA here is from genome assembly GCF_055586005.1 of Micromonospora sp. NPDC051924. NCBI lineage: Bacteria > Bacillati > Actinomycetota > Actinomycetes > Micromonosporales > Micromonosporaceae > Micromonospora > Micromonospora sp. NPDC051924. The sequence goes on along the minus strand of NZ_JBVJJA010000006.1, from coordinate 106,278 downwards.
CGGCCCCCTGACTGCGGGCGGCGAGCGCCCGGCCGCGCAGCCGCTGGGTGACCGAGACGTCGCCGGCGACCGCGCGGCGCAGGTCGGCGGTGAGCGCGATCGGGTCGGGCGCCAGCCCGTAGCGGGGCTGCACCCGGCACTCGACCAGGGCCCGGCCGTCGACCGTGGAGGCGTCCGCGGAGACAACTTCCAGGCGGTGCAGGGCCAGGCAGCCGGCCACCGTCGCGAGCAGGCCCCGCCGGTCGGCCGCGGCCACCGACACCCGGTCCTCCCCGAGGTGTACGACCGGCAGCGGCCCGGCGACCAGCGCCGGGTCGGGGGCCGGCGGGGCGGGCAGCTCGCCGGTGTCCAGCGCGGTCCGTACCCGGGCCACCAGCTCGGCGACCAGCCGCCCCTTCCAGTCGGACCAGGCGGCCGGCCCGGTGGCGGCGGCGTCGGCCCGGACCAGGGCGTGCAGCAGCTCCAGGGTGAGGGTGTCGCCGACCTGCTCGGCCACCCCGGCGACGGTCTTCGGGTCGGACAGGTCGCGGCGGGTGGCGACGTCGGGCAGCAGCAGGTGCAGCCGGACCAGCGCGCCGATCAGCGCCGCCTCGGCCTCGGGCAGCCCGACCCGGGCGGCCACCGCCTCGGCGAGTGGTGCGCCGACGCTGCTGTGATCCCCTGGCAGGCCCTTCCCGATGTCGTGCAGGAACGCGCCGAGCAGCAGCAGGTCCGGCCGGTCCACCTCGCGGGTGTGCCGGCTGGCCTCGTACGCGGTCTGCACCAGGTGCCGGTCGAGGGTGAACCGGTGCACCGGGTTGTGCTGGGGCAGGCTGCGCAGCCGGGTCCACTCGGGCAGCCAGCCGTCGATCAGCCCGTACCGGTCGCAGGTCTCCCAGGCGGGCACCAGGCCCGGACCGGCGCCGAGGAGGGTGATCAGGGCGGCCCGGGCGGCCGGCGGCCAGGGCGCGGGCAGCGGCGGGCAGTACGCGGCCAGCCACTCGCAGGTGGCCCGGGCGATGGGCAGCCGGGTGGTGGCCGCGGCGGCGGCGACCCGCAGCGACAGGCTCGGGTCGGGCCGGGCCCCGATGGCGGTGCGGGCCAGCACCAGCTCGCCGTCGTGTTCGACGACGTCCCGGGCTACCGGCCGGCGCAGCGGCCGGCCGTCCGCGCCGCGGCGGCGGCCGGAGCGGAGCCGGTCGGCGGCCCGCCAGGCGTCGTCGAGGGCGTGGCTGACCGTCCGGGCGTCCCCGGCGACCCGCCGCAGCAGCGCGTCCCCGTCACCGCCGTCGGCGCCGGCGTCGGACCCACGCAGCCCGAGCAGCGCGGCGACGCCGTCGCGTTCCTGGGCGACCAGCCGGTCGACCCGGCGGCCGACCTGCTGGTGCAGGGCGTCCCGGGTGTCCAGCAACCGCCGGTGGGCGGCGTGCACGGCCGGGCGCAGCGCGTCGGTGACCCCGGCGGTGGCGATGGCCCGCAGGATGCCGACGTCCCGCAGCCCGCCGGCGGCCTCCTTGAGGTCCCCTTCGAGCAGGAACGCCAGCTCGCCGTGGGCTGCCCAGCGGGCGTCGGTGATTTCCCGCAGCTTCGGCAGCTGCCGGACGGCGGTCCGCCGCCAGTGGTCGATGGCGGTGTGGATGAGCTGGTCGGCCAGGGCCGGGTCGCCGGCCACGTGCCGGGCGTCGAGCAGGCCGAGGGCGACCTTGACGTCGTCCTGGGCCACGGAGAGCGCCTCGGCGACGGTGCGTACGGAGTGGTCCAGCCGCAGCCCGGCGTCCCAGATCGGGTACCAGAGCGAGGTGGCCAGTTCGTCGGTGCCGGGCACCCCGGCGTGCAGCAGCACCAGGTCCAGGTCCCCGTACGGCGCGCACTGCCGCCGGCCGAGCCCGCCGACGGCGATCAGGGCGGTGCCCGCCCGGGGCGGGAAGATCGACCGGAGCCAGGTGTCGAGCGCGTCGGCCCGGCGGGCGCGGGCCTCGGCGCCGATCCCGCCGGGAACGCCGACGGCCTCGTTGACCACGAGCGCGTCGTCCCCGGCGGGGCCGGGCGTCGTGGTCAACGAGGTCACGTCGGTCGGATCCCGGTCAGAGGGCGTCGAGGCCGCGCTCGCCGGTACGGACCCGGACGACCTCCTCGACGCCGGTCACCCAGACCTTGCCGTCGCCGATCTTGCCGGTCCGGGCGGCGCCCACGATGGCGTCGACGATCTTGTCGACGTCCATCTCGTCGGTGAGCACCTCGACCCGGATCTTGGGCAGGAACTCGACCGTGTACTCGGCACCCCGGTAGACCTCGGTGTGCCCCTTCTGCCGGCCGTAGCCCTGGACCTCGCTGACGGTCAGGCCGGCCACGCCGAGGGCGTGCAGGGCCTCCTTCACCGCGTCCAGCTGGTACGGCTTGATGACCGCGGTCACCAGCTTCATGTCCAACCCCTCCATCCCAGGAACGTTAACCGGCGACCTTCTCGCTGACCGGCTCGGCGGGCGCCTCCGCCGCGTCGGTGGGCTCCGGGGCCGGCTTGGCGGCGCCGATCCCGGCCATCGCGAACGCCCCGCCGCTGCTGCCCGTGGTGGGCGACAGGTCGTACGCGCTCTCCGCGTGCTCGGCGACGTCGATGCCCTCGATCTCCGCCTCGGCGGGGATCCGGAACCCGATCGTCTTGTCGATCACGAAGCCGAGGGCGTAGGCGATCGCGAAGGAGTACACGGTCACGATCAGCGCGCCCAGCGCCTGCTTGCCGAGCAGCGAGGCGTTCCCGCCGACCAGCAGGCCGTCGCTGGTCACCAGCGAGCTCACCGAGGCGGTGCCGAACAGGCCGATCCAGAGGCAGCCGATCCACCCGCCGACGAAGTGCACGCCGACCACGTCCAGGGAGTCGTCGTAGCCGAAACGGTACTTCAGGCCGACCGCGAGGGCGCAGACCGCGCCGGCGACCAGACCCAGCAGCACCGATGCGGCCGGGGTGATGAACGCGCACGCCGGGGTGATCGCGACCAGACCGGCCACGGCACCGGACGACGCGCCGACCAGCGTCGGCTTGCCGTCGCGCACCCACTCCACCACGATCCAGCCGAGCAGGGCGGCGGCGGTGGCCACCTGGGTGTTGATGAAGGCCAGCGCGGTGACCCCGTCGGCGGTCAGCTCGGAGCCGGCGTTGAAGCCGAACCAACCGAACCAGAGCAGGCCGGCGCCGAGCGCGACCAGCGGGACGTTGTGCGGCTTGGCGCTCTCCCGGGGCCAGCCGACCCGCTTGCCGAGGACCAGCACCAGCGCGAGGGCCGCCGCACCAGCGTTGATGTGCACCGCGGTACCACCGGCGAAGTCCAGCGCGCCGATGTTCTTGCCGATCAGGCCACCGCCCCAGACCATGTGCGCGACCGGGAAGTAGACCAGGGTGGCCCAGCCGAAGGCGAACACCAGCCAGCCGGCGAACTTCGTCCGGTCGGACAGCGCGCCGCTGATCAGCGCCACGGTGATGACGGCGAACATCATCTGGAAGGCGATGAAGACGTAGAGCGGGATACCGGTCTCGCCCCACAGGTCGCTCTCGCCGACGAACGTCTTGGTGCCCAGGTACTGCCCGAGGTCACCCCAGAACTTGCCGCCCTCACCGAAGGCGACGGTGAAGCCGTAGAAAAGCCACAGGATGCTGACGAGCCCGATGGACGAGAAGCTCATCATCATCATGTTCAGGACGCCCTTGGACCGGTTCAGGCCGCCGTAGAACAGCGCGAGACCGGGCGTCATGAGCAGCACGAGCGCAGTCGAAACAAGCAACCAGGCAGTGTTCCCGGTATCGATCTCCACGCTGCCTCCTCTCGGTGTCGTATTCCTCCTTCCGACTGAGACCTGGCAGCATCGCCCGTCAGCCGGTTGCGCGGAAGCTTGCTCGGCGGCTGTTTCCTTCACCGACACCGCTCGATTTCCGACGCGTGACGGGTTGTTTCCGGCGTGTGAAGTACGCCGATCTTGGTCGGCGGAAACGGAAAGAGTGGCCGTTCCGACGAGGAACCAGCCACTCTTCCGGGGATTGGGGGATCAGCGGAGCGCGTACTCCAGGGCGTGCCGCTCGTAGTCGAGCAGCCGCAGGTCGCGCATCGGCCGCCGCAGGTGGCCCTTGTGCACGATCCGGACGAACGCCGGCTCGCCGGCCGCGGCCATCCGGCGGATGCCCTCGACGTGGTCGACGATCCGCTTGCGGATGGTCCGGATCAGCCGGTGTCGGTCGCGCGGGATCAGCCCGTACGCGTCGGCGAAGAGCCGCAGCCGCCGCGGCCGGTCCGGGTGCTTCCAGCCGAGGGTGATGGAGTCCCGGTCGGAGAAGATCGGTACCCAGGTCCAGGCCGCGTACGCCACGTCGTAGATCCGGGCGCCGGGCGAGGCGAGGTCGAAGTCGATCAGGCCGAGGGTGCCGTCGGGCCGCCAGATCACGTTGTGCGGAGCGGCGTCGTGGTGGCAGATCACCTCGGTGTCCGGCGGGGGCGGGCCGAACGAGCGCCAGACCGCCCCCGGCGGCGGGGTGAAGCCGTACTGGGCGTCGTGGAACATCCGCAGCATGGTCGCCACGGTGACCAGAGCCTCGTCGGTGACCCAGTGCGGGGCCAGCGGGTACTCCCCGCACTCCCCCTCCAGGTACGACAGGACCTCGCGGTTGCGCTCGTCCATGCCGAGGGCGCGGGGGGCGCCGGTGAAGCCGACGTACTCCAGGTGGCGCAGCAGGGCGTGCACCGAGGGGGTCCAGGGGCCGGCGTTGCGCCGGACCGTGTCCCCGACCCGGACCACGGTGCTGACGTTCCCGCCGTGCAGCGGGATCTCCTGTGAGGTCACGTACGGTCTCCCGAGGCGCGGCGCCAGGTGGTGGCTGGGGTCGCGCCACCCCGCGTAGGCGCGATCGTCAGTCGTCACGTCGAGGCTACGCGTCCCGGGCGAGCGGCTCGGTGCCGAGCAACGCGTCGACGAACTGCGCCGGGTCGAACGGGGCCAGGTCGTCCGGGCCCTCGCCCAGGCCGACCAGCTTGACCGGGATGCCGAGCTTGCGCTGCACGGCGATCACGATGCCGCCCTTGGCGGTCCCGTCGAGCTTGGTCAGCACCACGCCGGTCACGTTGACCACCTCGGTGAAGACCCGGGCCTGCTCCAGCCCGTTCTGGCCGGTGGTGGCGTCCAGGATCAGCAGGGTCTCGTCGATCGGGCCGTGCTTCTCCACCACCCGCTTGACCTTGCCCAGCTCGTCCATCAGGCCGACCTTGTTCTGCAGGCGACCGGCGGTGTCGACCAGCACGGTGTCGACCCTGGTGTCGATGCCCCGCTTGACCGCGTCGAAGGCGACGCTGGCCGGGTCGGCGGCCTCGGGCCCGCGGACGGTCTCCGCGCCGACCCGGCCGCCCCAGGTCTCCAGCTGGTCGGCGGCGGCGGCCCGGAAGGTGTCGGCCGCGCCGAGCAGCACGGTCCGCCCGTCGGCGATCAGCACTCGGGCGATCTTGCCGCAGGTGGTGGTCTTGCCGGCGCCGTTCACCCCGACGACCAGCACCACGGCCGGCACGTCCACCTTCGGGGCGGTCTTCAGCGACCGGTCGAGGGTGGGGTCGAGGGCGTTGACCAGCTCGGCGGCGAGCAGCGCGCGCAGCTCGCCGGCGGTGCGGGTGCCGAGCACCCGGGTCCGCTCGCGGAGCCGGTCGACGATCTCCCGGGTGGCGTCGATGCCGACGTCGGCGGTGATCAGGCTGTCCTCGATCTCCTCCCAGGTGTCCTCGTCCAGGTGGTCCCGGGCGAGCAGGCCGAGCAGGCCCTTGCCGAAGACGTTCTGCGAGCGGGACAGCCGCGACCGCAGCCGGACCAGCCGGCCGGCGGTGGGCTCGGGGACCTCGATGGTGGGCAGCGGCGGCGCCTCGACCACCGGCGGCGGCTCGACCAGGACACCGGTGGACACCTCGGCCTCGGCCGCCTCGACCGGCGGCCCGGCCAGGTCCTCCTCGGCCCGGGTCTCGACCTCCGTCTCCGGCAGCGGCGGCTCGGGGCGCCGGCGCAGCCGGGGCACCACGAGGCTGAGGCCGCCGATGATCAGCACGCCGAGCAGGGCGAGTACGACGAGGAGGTATTCCTTCATGCCGAAATCCTGTCAGATGCCGGCGACGACGTCCCACTCACCGCCTCGGCGCGCGAACAACCTGCGGGTACGCTCGCGGCTGGTAGGCGTGCCGCAATCGCCGGCCGGGTAAGAAAGGCTGAAACGATCTTCGTCGGAGGTGCGTCGTGCCCAGCTCCCGCCTGCTGATCGGTCCGTTGCTGCGGCGGGTCGTCGGCACGCGGGCGACCGTCTGGGTGGAGACCAGCGGCCCCGCGGTGGTCACCGTCCGCACGGCCGACGGCGCCCGGGGCAGTGCGCCCACCTTCACGGCCTACGACCACCACTACGCGATGGTGGTGGTGGAGGGGCTGGCGCCGGAGAGCGCCACCACGTACGAGGTGCTGATCGACGACGAGGTCGCCTGGCCGGTGCCGGAGACCGGTTTCCCGGCCAGCGTGATCCGGACCCGGGCGGCGGACGACCGGGACCAGCCGGTGAACCTGATCTTCGGGTCCTGCCGGGAGACCACCCAGCACGCCACCGCCCGCAAGCTGCCCCCGGACGCGCTCGACGCGTACGCCCGGCGGATGATGGCCGACCCGGACCCGGCCGCCTGGCCCGACCTGCTGGTGCTCCTCGGCGACCAGGTCTACGCCGACGTCACCTCGCCGACGGTGCGCAAGCTGCTCAAGCGTCGCCGGCGCCGGCCGAAGGACGCCCCGGCGACCCAGGTGGTCAGCTTCGACGAGTACACCAAGCTCTACCTGGAGTCCTGGCGCGACCCGGAGATCCGCTGGCTGCTCTCCACCGTGCCGAGCGTGATGATCTTCGACGACCACGAGGTGATCGACGACTGGAACACGTCGGCGTCCTGGCGGGCGGACATGCGCGAGCAGCCCTGGTGGGCGGAGCGGATCCGCAGCGGCCTCGCCTCCTACTGGGTCTACCAGCACCTGGGCAACCTCGCTCCGGACGAGATCGCCGCCGACCCGGTGTACGCCAAGGTGATGGCCGCCGAGGACGCCACCTCCGTGCTGTACGAGTTCGGCGAGCGGGTTGACAAGGAGGCCGACGTCGCGCACGACACCGAGCGCTGGCGGGCCGTGCAGTACCAGTGGAGCTACGCCCTCGACCTCGGGCGGACCCGCCTGGTGATGCTGGACAACCGGTCCAGCCGGGTGCTGGAGTCCGGCAACCGGGCGATGCTGCCGCCCGGCGAGTGGTCCTGGTTCCTGGACCGGGCGCACGGCGTCTACGACCACCTCGTGGTCGGCGCCTCGCTGCCCTGGCTGCTGCCGCCCGGCATCCACCATGTCGAGGCGTGGAACGAGAAGCTGGCCGACTCCCCCCGGCCCTGGGCGGCGAAGGTGTCCGAGCAACTCCGCCGGGCCCTGGACCTGGAGCACTGGGCGTCGTTCCGGCGCTCGTTCGACGCCCTCGGCGAGCTCTTCGCCCGACTGGGCAGCGGCCGGGCCACCCGGCCGGGCGACCGGGTGGGCGCGGGTCCGGCGTACCCGGCACCGGCGTCGATCAGCGTGCTCTCCGGGGACGTGCACCACTCGTACGTGGCCCGGGCCCGGTTCGCGGACCGGAGCGTCCGCACCCCGGTGCACCAGCTCACCTGCTCGCCGATCCACAACCAGGTGCCGGCTGCGATCCGTCCGCTGATGGCGCTCGGCTGGAACCCGGGGCCGGCCGCCGCCACCTGGGCCCTCGCGCGCTCGGCCGGGGTGCGCCGGCCGTTCGTGCGGTGGAAGAAGCTGGCCGGGCCGTACTTCGGCAACGCGATCGCCACACTGACCCACCGGGGCCGGGCGGCGGAGGTGCTCATCGAGGGGACCACCGGCGACGGCCACCTGCGTACCGTGGCGCGGCAGCAGCTCAGCGCGGAATCGTGAGTACGCTCTCCCCCGTGGACGATCACCCGCCGGAGACGCTGCGCGCCGTGGAGCACGAGCTGACCGCCCTGCTGCGTCGCGGGCGCGCGCTCTCCTGGGAGATCGCCCGGGAGGTGCATCCCAACCTCGAGCCGAACGCGTACGGGCTGCTGCTCTGGTTGCGCCGGTCGGGCTCGATCCGGCTGACCGACCTGGCCGCCAAGCTCGGCATCGGCAAGGGCACCCTGAGCCGGCAGATCAACGGCCTGGAGTCGCTGGGCCTGGTCCGCCGCGACCCGGACCCCACCGACCGGCGGGCCGCCCAGCTCAGCCTCACCGAGGAGGGCACCCGCCGGTTCGACACCGCCCGGGCCGCCCGGCTCGGGCAGATCCGGCGCACGCTGGAAAGCTGGCCGAAACAGGACGTCGAGGACTTCGCCCGGCTCATGCACAAGTTCAACGAGACCTTCTGAGCCCCGGGACGGCCGGGGAATAAGACCTGCGCCACGGGCGGTTGTTGCTTGAGGCAACCAAGCCTTACGGTTGCCTGAGGCAACCCTTTCTCCCGACATGTCCGGAGGCACACCACGATGACCCAGGCGACAGCGCCCACCCGGGCGACCGCCGTCGGCATGACCCACCGGCAGATCCTGGAGGCGCTCTCCGGCCTGCTGCTGGGCATGTTCGTCGCGATCCTCTCCTCCACGGTCGTCTCGAACGCGCTGCCGCGGATCATCACCGAGCTGCACGGTGGCCAGTCCGCCTACACCTGGGTGGTCACCTCGACGCTGCTGGCCACCACCGCGACCACCCCGGTCTGGGGCAAGCTCGCCGACCTGACCAGCAAGAAGATCCTGGTCCAGCTGGCCCTCGGGGTCTTCGTGCTGGGCTCCGTGCTGGCCGGGCTCTCGCAGTCGACCGGGCAGCTCATCGCCTGCCGGGTGGTCCAGGGCGTCGGCGCGGGCGGCCTGACCGCCCTGGCCCAGGTGATCATGGCGACGATGATCGCCCCGCGCGAGCGCGGCCGGTACAGCGGCTACCTCGGTGCGGTGATGGCGCTGGGCACCATCGGCGGCCCGCTGATCGGTGGCGTCATCGTCGACACCGACTGGCTCGGCTGGCGCTGGTGCTTCTACGTTGGCGTGCCGTTCGCCATCCTCGCCCTGGTCGTGCTCCAGAAGACCCTGCACCTGCCGGTGGTCAAGCGCTCGGTGAAGATCGACTGGTGGGGCGCCACCCTGATCACCGCAGCCGTCTCGCTGCTGCTGATCTGGATCACCCTGGCCGGCGACAAGTACGACTGGATCTCCTGGCAGAGCGCGGCCATGGTCGCCGGGGCGCTGCTGCTCGGCGCGATCGCCCTCCGGGTGGAGCAGCGGGCCACCGAGCCGATGATCCCGCCACGCCTGTTCCGCAGCCGCACCATCACCCTCGCCGTTATCGCCAGCATCGCGGTCGGCGTCGGCATGTTCGGCGCCTCGGTCTTCCTCGGCCAGTACTTCCAGATCAGCCGCGGCGAGAGCCCGACCATGTCCGGCCTGATGACGCTGCCGATGATCGGCGGCCTGCTGGTGGCCTCCACCGTGGTCGGCCGGATCATCACCAACACCGGCCGCTGGAAGCGCTACCTGGTCGCCGGCTCGGTCCTGCTCACCGTCGGCTTCGCCACCATGGGCACGCTGCGCGCGGACACCCCGTACTGGCGGATCGCCATCTTCATGGCGCTGATCGGCCTCGGGCTCGGCATGACCATGCAGAACCTGGTCCTCGCCGTGCAGAACACCGTCGGCACGCACGAGCTCGGCGCGGCCAGCTCGGTGGTCGCCTTCTTCCGCAGCCTCGGCGGCGCGATCGGCGTGAGCGCCCTCGGCTCGGTGCTCGGTCACAAGGTCAAGGACTACCTCGCCGAGGGGCTGGCCGGGCTGGGCATCAAGGCGTCCAGCTCCGGCAGCGGCGGCACCCTGCCCGACGTGCACACCCTGCCCGCCCCGATCCGCGCGGTCGTCGAGTCCGCGTACGGGCACGGAGCCGGGGACATCTTCCTGGCCGCCGCGCCTTTCGGGCTGGTCGCCCTGCTCGCGGTGGTCTTCATCAAGGAGGTGCCGCTGCGCCGGCACACCGGCGACGCGATCTCCGCCGAGGTCGAGCGCGAGTCGGCCGTCGCCGCGGGCGGCGGGGCCGCGGTGGTCCGGACCGGAGCCCGGGACTGAGGCGATGAGCGCGTCTGTCGAGCGTGAGGAGTACGGTCCGGAGCACCGTCCGCTGCCGTTCGAACGCGGCACGGACGGGCCCCGGGTGGTGCTGGTCGGGGTGGACGGCACCCGCACCTCGCTGCGGGCCGCCGCCTACGCGGCCGGGCTGGCCCGCCGGCAGGGGTCCGGGCTGGTGGTGGTCTTCGTCAGCTCACCGGCCCCGTACGCGGGGATCATGTCCGGGGTGGTGGCCGGGGCGGTCCAGCAGACCCACGACGAGCTGGCCGCCGAGCTGCGCGCCGAGTGCCGGCGCGGGGCCGAGGAGCTGGGGCTGCCGGTGACCTTCCTGTGCCGGCGCGGCGACGCGTACGCCGAGCTCTGCAAGGCGGCCGACGAGCACCGCGCGGACCTGGTCGTGGTGGGCTCGTCCGAGCAGGCCGGCCACAAGCTGGTCGGCTCGGTCGCCACCCGGCTGGTCCGCACCGGCCGCTGGCCGGTCGTCGTGGTGCCCTGAAATCCGGTCGCGACGGTCGTACCCGGGCCGCAGGATGTCCGGATGACCTGGAGAGCACCCGAGATCGACCGCCGACACGAGCCGTACGTCGCCGACGAGCGCACCATGCTCCAAGGCTGGCTCGACTACCACCGCGACACCCTGCTGCACAAGTGCACCGGCCTGACCGCGGAGCAGCTCAGGACCGCCAGCGTGGAGCCGTCCGGGCTGACCCTGCTCGGCCTGGTCCGGCACCTGGCCGACGTGGAGCGCTGGTGGTTCCGGATCCGGTCCGCCGGCGAGGACCTCCCCGGCCTGTACGACGCCGACGAGGACCCCGACGCCGACCTGAACGCCGTCGCCGACGCCGACCCGGAAAAGGCCCTCGCCACCTACCGCACCGAGGTCGAGGCGGCCGACCGGGCGGTCGCCGACCTTCCGCTGGACCACACGTTCCCGCGTCGCCGCCGGGACGGCGGCACGGACGAGATGAACCTGCGCTGGGTCTACGTCCACATGATCGAGGAGTACGCCCGGCACAACGGCCACGCCGACCTGATCCGGGAGCGGATCGACGGGGTCACCGGGGACTGACCGCCACGTTCAGTCGGCGTACCCGGCCCGCAGCAGGTGCTCGCCCAGCGGGGTGAGCTGGTGCCGCACCGCCGGGCCGGTCCGGTGCGTGGTGATCAGGCCGGCCGAGCGCAGCGTGGTGGTGTGCTGGCTGGCCGCGGCGACCGAGATGCCGACGGTCCGGGCCACCTGCGAGGTGCTCGGCCCTTCGGTGATCGCCCCGAGCACCGCCGCCCGGGTCCGGCCGATCAGGTCCGCCAGCGGCCGGCCGGTGGTCAGCTCCCGCCGGTTCGGCCGGATCGGGTACGCCAGCACCACCGGGCCGGCCGGGTCGGGCAGCACCGACGGCTGCGGCACCAGGTACGAGGGGACCAGGGTGACGCCCCGACCCTCCGGCGTCAGGTCGTAGGCGACGTCCCGGCCGCAGTCGTAGGCGAGCTGGTACTCGTCCCCCACCGGCGTCCAGTGCAGTTCCGGGCCGAGGTCCCGGAACACCCGGTCGATGCCGGCGTCCACCATGGTGTGTCCGCGTACCGCCCGGTCGGCGTGCACCGCCGAGGTGATCGTGTCCCAGTATGGCGCCACCGCGACCGCGTGGAACGCGGCCATGGCGGCGCGCAGCCGGTCCCGGGCGGCCATCTCACCCGCGGCCAGGCCGGCGTACCAGGCAGGGAGCTCTCCGGCCTCCACCTGGGGGCCGAGCTCGGCGGCCAGCACCTCGTCCGGGGTGTCGGCGACCTCGTCGAGCGCGGTGGTCAGCTCGCTGCCGAAGCTGCTCGGGGTGAGGAAGTCGGGGAACCAGTACGGCGACCGGCACAGCTCCAGGTAGGGGCGCATCTCCGGGCGCAGACCGGCCCGCGTGCGGGCCCGCCAGGCCGCGAGGTGGTGCGGGACGTCGCCACGGAACAGGCGCTGGCCGGCCGAGGCCAGCTCCAGCAGCACCGACGGCGCGGACCGCAGAACCGTGCGGCTGAGGTCCGTCGCGGTCAGGTGCAGCGTCATCATGCCCATGGACGCTAGCCAACGCCCGCCCGCCGCCGGAAGGCCGCCCGACCCGGGTCGGGGTCTAGTACGCCAGCGCGGCGCGCAGGTAGCGCAGGTCGCCCGAGCCGGTCCAGCGGTGCGCGGAGAGCCCGGCCACCCGGGCACCGGCCACGGCCCGGTCCTCGTCGTCGACGAAGAGCACCCGGGACGGCGGGGTGTCCAGTGCCTCGCAGGCCGCCTGGAAGTACTCCTTCGCCGGCTTGTTCACCCCGACGACGGAGGAGTTGACCACCACGTCCAGCTCGTCGGTGAGATCCAGCGCGGCCAGGTCGGCGTCGAGCAGGTCGGTGGCGTTGGTGCCCAGCCCGACCCGGACCCCGGCGGCCCGCACCTCGCGGACGAACGCGAGCACGTCCGGGTCGACCTCGCCCCGGTAGCGCTGCCACTCGTCCACCGCGGCGCGGGCCCGGGCGGGATCGCCGACCGTGGGGGTGAGGGCGTCGGCCACGCTGGTCATCCACTGGGCGTGGCTGACCTGGCCGGTGAGCACCGGCTGGAGCAGCCCCCAGGACATGGCGATCTCGCCGAGGACGCCCTCGGTGAGGCCGTACTCGCGCTCCACGCCGGCGGCCACCGCCGGGTCCCAGCGGCGCAGCACGCCGTCGAAATCCACCAGGAGCGCCGTGGCGCGTTCCCGACTCACTCGTTGCTCTCCTGCCCGTCGTCGTCGGCCCGGTTGAGCCGTTGGCTGATCACCTGGGTGACGCCGCTGCGCATGGTAACGCCGTACAGCGCGTCGGCGATCTCCATGGTCCGTTTCTGGTGGGTGATCACGATCAGCTGGCTCTTCTCCCGCAGCTGCGCCAGGAGCGTGATCAGGCGACCCAGGTTGACGTCGTCGAGGGCCGCCTCCACCTCGTCCATGATGTAGAACGGACTGGGCCGCGCGCGGAAGATCGCCACCAGCATGGCCACCGCGGTCAGCGACCGCTCGCCGCCGGAGAGCAGGGAGAGCCGCTTGATCTTCTTGCCCGGCGGCCGGGCCTCCACCTCGACGCCGGTGGTCAGCAGGTCCTCGGGGTCGGTCAGCACCAGGCGGCCCTCGCCGCCGGGGAAGAGCACGGTGAAGACCTGCTCGAACTCCCGGGCGGTGTCCTCGAACGCGCTGGCGAAGACCTCCAGGATCCGGTCGTCCACGTCCTTGACCACGGTGAGCAGGTCCCGGCGGGTGGCCTTGAGATCCTCCAGTTGCTCGGAGAGGAACTTGTAACGCTCCTCCAGCGCGGCGAACTCCTCCAGGGCGAGGGGGTTCACCTTGCCGAGCAGGGCCAGTTCCCGTTCCGCCTTGGCGGCCCGCTTCTCCTGCACCGGGCGCTCGTAGCGGACCGGCTCGGGCACCGGCAGCCCGTCCTTCTCGGCGGCGACCACGTCCGCCTGGGTGGGCGGGACGAGCTGGTCCGGCCCATACTCGGCGACCAGCGTCTCGACGTCGAGGCCGAAGTCCTCGGCGGCCTTGGCCTCCAACTGCTCGATCCGCAGCCGCTGCTCGGCGCGGGCCACCTCGTCCCGGTGCACCTGGCTGGTCAGCCGTTCCAGCTCCGCGCCGAGCCGCTTGGCCGCGCCGCGTACCTCGGACAGTTCGGCCTCGCGGGCGGCCCGCTCGCGGGCGACCTCGTCCCGGTGCTGCTCGGCCCCGGCGATCGACACGCCGAGCCGGGTCAGCGCCTCGCGGGCGCCGCCGACCACGGCCCGGGCGATCTCCGCGCCACGGCTGCGGGCCGCGCGCCGGGCGGCGGCGCGCTCCCGCGCAGCCCGCTCGGCGTTCGCCTGCCGCGCGAGGGAGTCGGCCCGGCCGGCGATCGAGGAGACCCGCTCCTCGGCGGTACGCACCGCGAGCCGGACCTCCATCTCGTTCTGCCGGGCCTGCGGCACCATGGCGGCGAGCTGGTCGCGCTCCTCGGTGGACGGCTCGGCGTCGAGCGGGGTGGCCTCGGCCAGCCGAAGCCGCTCCTCCAGCTCGGCGAGGGCCTGCAGGTCGCGTTCCCGGGCCCCCTCGGCGCGGGCGCGGGACTCGCCGAGCCGGTCGGTCTCCGCCTTGGCCGACCGGGCGGCGGCGCCCAGCTCGGCCAGCCGACGGGCGGCGGCGTTGCGGTGGCTCTCCGCCTCCCGCTTGGCGGCGGCGGCGTGCTGCACGGCCTCCTTCGCGGCGGCCACCTCGGCGCGCGCCTCGAGCAGCTGCTCGCGCAGTTCGGCGCTGGTCCGCTCGGCGGTGGCCCGGTTGGTCCGGGCCTCCTCGACGGCCGCCTGCACCTCGATGTAGCTGGGCGCCTTGGCCGACCCGCCCGCCGCCGCGTACGCCCCGACCACGTCGCCTTCGGGGGTGACCGCGCGCAGTTCCGGGTTGCCGGCGACGAGTTCGGCGGCGGCGGAGAGGTCGTCGACCAGGACCACGTCGCGCAGCGCCCGGTGCACGGCCGGGCGGATCTCGGCGGAGCACTCCACCAGGTCGGGCGCCCAGCGGGCGCCGTCGGGCAGCTTCGGGCGCAGCGCGTCGGCCGGGCCGGCCATGCCGGGTCCGGCCGGGCTGCCGACCAGCAGGCCGGCGCGACCGGCGTCGGAGATCTTCAGCAGCCGCATCGCCTCGACGGCCTCGTCCACGCCGCTGACCGCGACCGCGTCGGCGAGCCCGCCGAGCGCGGCCGCCAGGGCCGCCTCGTGGCCGGGGGCGACGGTGAGCAGCCCGGAGAGGCTGCCGAGCAGGCCGGGGACCTGGTCGGCCTTCGCCAGCAGGGCCCCGGCGCCGTCCTTGCGGCGCAGGCCGAGGGCGAGCGCCTCCTCCCGGGCCTTCCAGGTGGCCGCGTCCTTCTCGGCGGCGCGTTCGGCGTCGGAGAGGCTGCGCACGGCCGCCTGCGCCTGCTCGTGGACGGCGACGGCCTCGGCGTGCCGGGCGTCCAGGTCGGCGTTGTCCCGGTCCGCCTCCGTGGACTGCTCGGCGACCGCGTCGAGGTCCGCCTGGGCCTTCTCGGCGCGGGTGAGGGCGTCGGCGTGCGCGGCGGCGAGTCGTTCGATCTCCTCGCCCGCGCTGGTGGTCCGCGCCTGGGCCGAGTTGACCTGGCCGGTCAGCCGGGCCAGCCCCTCGCGCCGGTCGGCGATGGCCTTGGCGGCGGCGACCAGTTCGCGCTCGGCGGCGGCGAGCTGCCGTTCCAGCTCCTGCCGGTGCTCGACCGCCTCGGCCAGCCGGATCTGGTCCTCGGTGAGCGCGGCACGCAGCTCCTCCTCCTGCTCGCGGACCCGCCGGGACTCGGCTTCGAGCTGGTCGGGGTCGCGGCCGGGACGCTCGTCGTCCGGGGTGGCGCTGAGGTGGCGCAGCCGCTCCCGGGCGAGCTGCTCGATGGAGCGGAACCGCTCCTGGAGCGCGGAGAGCTTGTACCAGGTGTCCTGGGCGGCGGCGAGCAGCGGGGCGTCGTCGGCGAGGGCGGCCTCCAGCTCGCCGAGGCGGGCCTGCACCTCGGTGTGTTCCGCCTCGATCTGCTCGCGGCGCTCACGCACCGCGGTCTCGTCGGCGATCTCCTTGTCCAGCGTGGTCCGCAGGGTGTGCAGGTCGTCGGCGAGCAGCCGCAGCCGGGCGTCGCGCAGGTTGGCCTGGATGGCGGCGGCCCGCCGGGCCACCTCGGCCTGCCGGCCCAGCGGCTTGAGCTGCCGACGCAGTTCGGCGGTGAGGTCGGTGAGCCGGTTGAGGTTGGTCTGCATCGCGTCGAGCTTCCGCAGCGCCTTTTCCTTGCGCTTGCGGTGCTTGAGGACGCCGGCCGCCTCCTCGATGAACGCCCGCCGGTCCTCCGGCTTGGCGTGCAGCATCCCGTCGAGCCGGCCCTGCCCGACGATGATGTGCATCTCCCGGCCGATGCCGGAGTCCGACAGCAGCTCCTGGATGTCGAGCAGGCGGCAGGAGTCGCCGTTGATCTCGTACTCGCTCTCGCCGGAGCGGAACATCCGGCGGGTGATGGAGACCTCGGTGTACTCGATCGGCAGCGCACCGTCGGTGTTGTCGATGGTGAGGGTGACCTCGGCCCGGCCGAGCGGCGCCCGCCCAGCGGTGCCGGCGAAGATGACGTCCTCCATCTTGCCGCCGCGCAGCGCCTTGGCGCCCTGCTCGCCGAGCACCCAGGCGATGGCGTCGACGACATTGGACTTGCCGGAGCCGTTCGGGCCGACCACGCAGGTGATCCCGGGCTCCAGCTTCAGCGTCGTCGCGGAGGCGAAAGACTTGAAGCCCTTCACCGTCAGGCTCTTGAGATGCACCTTCTCGATCCTCGTCCGGTGGCCGCCGTACCGTCGCCGGCTACGCGGACCTGGTGAACCCGCAGACTAACCCGTGGTCGGGAACACCCTGGTACGCGACCCACCCCGCGCCGGGGTTGTCCGGATTTCCCTGCTGTGATGACCAGGGCCGGAAACTGCAAGATCATAATTGCGTCCCGGCAATTCGGGGGCGCCCGCCAAGATCGCCCGGGTGATCTGAAAACAAAAAGCCCGCACACAAAGCTGCGCGCCGGCACTGCGGTGTCGGCGCGCTTTTTCGTGTGGTGCTATTCAGTTTTTCCCGAGGACCGGAGATCAGGTCAGTGCGGGCTCGGCCAGCCGGAGGAGGTCGTCAGCCTCCGCCGCAGCCGCCGCCAGCCGATCATTGTCGGCGCGCAGACGCGTGATCTCGAACTCCAGTGCCTGAACCCTGGCACGCAGTCGGGTGACCTCGTCGAGCAGACGCCGGTCGGGCGCTGCACCTACGTGGCCGTAGAGGGCCTTCGCCATGCTGACTCCTTGATATGCGCTGCCGGAAAGGCCGGCCAACGCGCGCCCATTGGTTCGCGGCTGTCATCCCGCGAAATCCGGGCATGACTGGGCGCGACTGGCGACACCTATATATTGAGCCGCACACCCCCCTTTCGTCAAGTTCCCGCAGGCCGTAGATCATCTTTGCGTCGGCCTGTCCACTCGCCGGGGGGCTGCCGTGAGGCGCGGACACGCTCTGTCCGGACGACTTAACTGTACGCCCGGAAATGTGTGAACGCGTCACCCTCGGTGTCGGGTTCCCCTTAACTCTCTCTTAGCCAGGTTGCCGCAGTTCACGGCGCACCCGTAGCGTCAGCGCGGCCCGCAACCGACCCGTGGAGGGGACAGGCGTGTACCGCTGGACCGACCCGATCGAACCGGATGGCGTTCCCCGACGCCCCGAGCCGCCGACCGACGAGGGTCCGGCCTGGCTCACCGACCGGCCCGAGCCGCGGTCGTCCTACCTCTTCGGCGACGAGCCGGAGCAGGCCGCCCCGGACTGGGCCGACGCTCCGACCGGCGTCTGGCGCACCGACCCCGCCGATGCCCCGTGGCGCAGCACGCCGACCCCCGGCTCCGACCGGACCGGCCAACTCCCGCCGGACGACCGGACCGGATACCCCCCGCCGGGCGACCGGACCGCGTACCTCACCCCGATGGACGACCGGACCGGGTACGCCCCGGCCGCCGACCACACCGCCGCGTACCCGCCGTTCCACTCGGACGAGCGCGGCGGCGGGGAGCGACCGGCCGCCGCCTGGCGTCCGGCCGCCGACGAGCCGGCCGGGGAGGCGGGCCGGCACCGGCAGCAGCGCCGCTTCCCGCGCCCCCTGGTGATCGGTGGGGCCGCCGCCGCGGCAACCCTCATGGTGAGCCTCGGAGTGGGTGCGCTGATGCTGCCGCGCAGTGACGAGCAGACCGAGCCGACCTCGGCCGACGGCGCGATCGCCGCCGCCCCGGCCGCGCCGGGTACCGCCGGCGGTCCCGGGGGCGCCCTGGCCGCTCCCTCCCCCAGCACCTCGCCGAGCAGCCTCCGGCCGAGCCCGACCCGGACCGCCACCCCGAAGCCGAGCCGGACCACCGCCCCGTCCCGCCAACTGCAGCGGAGCACCGCGCCGAGCAGCACCGGAACCCGGTCCGCCACGTCGACGGGCATCACGGCCGAGCTCCAGGAGGTCGTCGACCTGGTCAACAAGGAGCGAGCGAAGGCCGGGTGCAAGGCGCTGGCCATCGACGACAAGCTGATGCTGGCCGCCCAGCGGCACAGCCAGGACCAGGCCGACCACAAGACCATGTCGCACGACGGCAGCGACGGCAGCGACGTCGGCGAGCGCCTCGACCGGGTCGGCTACGCCTGGCGGGCGTACGGCGAGAACGTCGCCTGGAACCAGCAGACGCCGGCCGCCGTCATGGACGCCTGGATGAACAGCCCGGGCCACCGGGCGAACATCCTGAACTGCTCGTTCACCGAGATCGGCGTGGGCGTCGCACGGAGCAACGGGCCGTACTGGACCCAGGACTTCGCCACCCCGCGCTGAGTCGCGCGTCGTGACCGGGCCCGCGCTCGTTCAACCGGGTGAGGTACGCCGGCCCGGTCGGCGCGGGACGGACCGCTCGGCGTACCGGTAGGGGGCGGCGGAGAGCCGCCCGCGACCCGGGAGCTGTCGATGCGGATCCGGCCGACGTGGGCTGTGCCGCTCCCCCGGCCGGCCCACGTCCGCCGACGTGGACCGGGCCGGGGCGTGGCGGCGGTGCTGGCCGTGCTGCTGCTCGCCCCGGTGCCCGGTTGCCGGGAGCAGCTCGTCCCGCCCGGGGCGCCCACACCCTGGCCGACGACGCTGGCCCGGCAGTGGCAGTGGCAGTGGCAGCTCACCGGCCCGCTGGACGTCACGGCCGACGCGGACGTCTTCCTGCTCGACCCGGTACGCACCACCTCCACCGAGACGACCGCGCTGCGGGCCCGGGACCGCCGGCTGGTCTGCCAGGTCCGCGTCGGGACGTACGCGGCCGACGACCCGGACATCGACCGGTTCCCGGCGGACGTGCACGGCGTGCCGGTGAGCGGCCGGCCGGGCAGCCGCTGGCTCGACGTACGCCGCTGGGACGTGCTGGCGCCGGTGCTCGCCGACCGGTTCCGGCTCTGCCGGGGCAAGGGCTTCGGCGCCGTGGCGCTCGACGACGCCGACGGCTACCTGCACCGCTCCGGCTTCCCGCTGGACTTCGACGACCAACTGCTGTTCAACCGGCGGCTGGCCACGCTCGCCCGGTCGCTGGACCTCTCCCCCGGGCTGATCGACGACGTGCCGCAGGTGGCCGCGCTGGCGCCCGACTTCGACTTCGCGGTCAACCAGGAGTGCGTCCGCCGCCGGGAGTGCGCCAAGCTGCTGCCCTTCGCCGACGCGCACAAGCCCGTCTTCCACGTCGAGTACACCGGCGACCCGGCCGCGTTCTGCGTCACCACCGTCGGCTACGGCTTCGCCTCCATCCGCAAGGACCGCGCCCTCGACGCCTGGCGCGACCCCTGCCCCCTTCCGCTGAGCGCGCGGCCCCGGGGTTGACAGAGGCCCCTTCCCCACCCGGGAAGGGGCCCTGCTGTCGCGACGGAATCAGCCGGCGGCGCCCCCGGTGAGCGGGGCCGGGGTGCCGGTGGTGGTGGGCTGCGACGGGATGCCGGCGTGCTCGGCGCTCAGCGGGGTCGCCAGATCCTCCAACGACTTCCCCTCGGCCTTGACGCCGAGGACCAGCTCCACCAGACCACCGATGATCATCACGGCCGCGCCGATGATGAAGGCGAGCACGGTGTCGCCGACGTTGCCGGTGCCGACCAGCTTGGCGAAGAGCAGCGGACCGGTGATGCCGCCGGCGGCGGTGCCGATCGCGTAGAAGAACGCGATGGCCATGGCCCGGGTCTCCATCGGGAAGATCTCGCTGACCGTCAGGTACGCGGCGCTGGCGCCGGCCGAGGCGAAGAAGAGCACCACGCACCAGCACGCGGTCATGGTCACCGCGTTCAGCACGCCGGCGTGGAACAGCCAGGCGGTGCCGAGCAGCAGCACGCCCGAGCCGATGTACGACCCGGCGATCATCGGCACCCGGCCGACCGAGTCGAAGAGCCGGCCCAGCAGCAGCGGGCCGAGCAGGTTGCCGACCGCGATCACCGCGAAGTAGTAGCCGGTGTTGCCGGTCGGCACCTTGAAGAAGGTCTGCAGGATCTGGGCGAAGCCGAAGGTGATCGCGTTGTAGAGGAACGCCTGCCCGATGAAGAGCGAGAAGCCCAGCGTGGCGCGCTTCGGATAGCGGCCGAACAGGGTCCGGGCGATCTCCAGGAAGTTGGTGCTCTTCCGCTGCCGGATCTCGATGTGGTCGTCGGCCTCGGTGAGCTCCCTGCCGGTCTCCCGCTTGACCTCCGCCTCGACCGAGTCGACCAGATGGTTCGCCTCGTCGGCCCGGCCGTGGATGAACAGCCACCGGGGGCTCTCCGGGACGTGCCGGCGGACCAGCAGGATCACCACGCCGAGCACCGCGCCCAGGCCGAAGGCCACCCGCCAGCCGAGGTTGGTCGGCAGGCCGTGGAGCAGCGGCACGGTCAGCAGCGCGCCGAGCGCCGCGCCGAGCCAGAAGGTGCCGTTGATGATGATGTCGATCCGGCCGCGGTGCCGCGCCGGGATCAGCTCGTCGATCGCCGAGTTGATGGCCGCGTACTCGCCGCCGATGCCCATGCCGGTCAGGAACCGGAACAGGAAGAACCACCAGGTGTCGAAGGAGAGCGCGGTCAGCGCGGTGGCCACCAAATAGAGCCCGAGGGTCAGCAGGAACAGCTTCTTACGCCCGAACCGGTCGGTGAGCCAACCGAAGAAGAGTGCGCCGGTACAGGCGCCGGCCACGTAGAGCGCGGCGGCCAGGCCGGTGACCTGGCTCTGGGTGATGCTCAGGCCGCTGCCCGGCTCGGCGAGCTTGCCGGAGAGGTTGCCGACGATGGTCACCTCGAGGCCGTCGAGGATCCACACCGTGCCGAGGCCGATCACGATCATCCAGTGCCAGCGGGACCACGGCAGCCGGTCCAGGCGGGCCGGGACGTTGGTCCGTACGGTGCCGGTCCGCACGTCGGTGCTCATGACGTACTCCCGGGGGATGCGGAGGCCGGGGCGCGACGACGGGCCGCCGATGTGAGCTGTTCGTCCATGGCGGCCCACATGCCCCGGCGCCGCGCGCGTCAATCCTCCGGTGACTTCCCCGTCACCCGACGGCCTGGGCGGCGGTGGGGCGGGCTCGGTGGCGTGAGCCGCCGGCGCGCCCGGTCGGGCGGGGCGGGCGGAGGGCCGGACCGCGCGTGCGGTCCGGCCCTCCGGTGTGATGGACGGGTCAGCGGACGCCGACCAGCTCCGGCGTCGGGGCGGGCGGCTCGGCCGGCGGGGTGGCGGTGCGACCGCGCAGGAAGCGCGGGGCCCACCAGTTCGCGTCGCCCAGCAGCGTCATCAGCGAGGGCAGCACCACGGCCCGGATGATCGTGGCGTCCAGCAGGATCGCCGCCGCCAGGCCGATGCCGAGCTGCTTCATGTCGATGGTGCTCAGCGTCGCGAAGATCGAGAAGACCCCCACCATGACGATCGCCGCGCTGCTCACCACGCCCGCCGACGAGGTGATCCCGTACGCCACGGCCTCCCGGTTCGACAGGCCGGAGCGGATGCCCTCCCGGATCCGGCTGACCACGAAGACGTGGTAGTCCATGGAGAGCCCGAAGAGCACCACGAACAGGAACAGCGGCAGCCAGGTGACGATCGCGCCGATCGAGGTGAAGCCGAGCGGTCCCGCCGCCCAGTCGCCCTGGAAGACCAGGACCAGCAGGCCGTACGCGGCCCCGGCGGAGAGCAGGTTGAGCACGATCGAGGTGAGCGCGACCACCACCGAGCGGAACGTCCACGCCATCACCAGGAAGGTCAGCGCCAGCACGAACGCCACCACGAGCGGCAGCTTCTCCCGGATGTGCTGCGCGTAGTCCTCGCTGGCGGCGACGCCGCCGCCGACCGCGTACTCGATGCCGGGGATGCCGCGCAGGGCGGCCGGGACGTAGTCGTCGCGCAGCTCGTGCAGCGACCGGGCGGCCTCGTCGGTCCGGCTGGCGTACGGGGTGGCCACCTCCAGCACCGACACCCGGCGGTCGGCCGACACCTTGATCTTCGGGCCGTCCCCCTCGGCCGGCGCGAAGAGCGGGTCGGCGGCGGCCCGGCCGGCCAGGTCGGTCAGCGCGGCGTGCACCCGGTCGGCCTGCTCGGCCGGCGCCCGCACGGCCACCGTGTGGCTGGTGCCGTTGCTCGGGAAGGCGGCGGTCAGCCGGTCGTACGCCTGCATCGCCGGCGTGGTGCGCGGCACGTCCTCCATGCCGGGGAACTTCAGCTTCATGCCGAGCGCCGGGGCGGCCAGGGCGAGCAGCAACCCGACCGAGACGACCAGGGTGGCCAGCGGGGCGCGCAGCGCGGGCTTGAGCACGGCCGGCCAGAACCGCGGCCGGGCCGGCTCGCCGTGCCGCCCCGTACGCGGCGCGGTGAGCCGCCACAGGAACGGCACCCGGGGCCGGTCGACCCAGCGGCCGAGCTTGGCCAGCAGCGCCGGCAGCACGGTCAGCGAGCCGGTCACCGCGACGGCCACCACCAGGATCGAGCCGACCGCCAGCGACGAGAAGATGGCGTCCTGGGCCAGCAGCAGCCCGGCCATCGAGATGATCACGGCGGTGCCGGAGACCACGACGGCGTGCCCGGAGGTCTCCGCCGCGATCTCCACGGCGTCCAGCCCGGACCGTCCCTTGGCCCGCTCCTCGCGTTCCCGCCGGACGTAGAAGAGCGAGTAGTCGATGCCGACCGCCATGCCGATCAGCAGGATCACGCTGGCGGTGGTGTCGGTGGCCGGCACCAGGTGCGAGGCGAGGGTGGAGAGCCCCATCGCGGCGGCCACCGAGGAGAGCGCGAGCAGCACCGGCACGCCGGCCGCGATCAGCGCGCCGAACGCGATGACCAGGATGGCCAGGGTCACCGGCAGGCTGAGCAGCTCGGCCCGCTTGAAGTCCTTGCCCAGGGTGTCGTTCAGCGCCTTGCTGACCGAGGGGCCGCCGACCTCCTCGACCCGCAGCGCCGGGTGCGCCTCCTGCACCTTGGCGGTGGTGTCCCGCAGCGGCTGCACCCGGTCCTCGGCCGTCTCCGGGTCGCCGGACATGGTGATCGGCAGCAGCAGCGCGTTGCCGTCCCGGGACGGCAACGGCGTACCCACCGAGGCGACCCCCTCGACCTGGCGCAGCCGCGCGGCGGCGTCGTCGGCGGCGGCCTTCGCCGCGGCCGGGTCGAGCGCCCCGGTGCGGGGCGTGATCAGCACGTTCTCGGTGGCCGGCTCGTGGAAGCCGCCACTGTCGACGATCACCTCGGCCCGGCCCACCTCGCCGATCGCCTGGTCCTCGTCGGTCGCCTCGTTCAGGCCCGCGGCGTTGCCGCCGACGAAGCACACCGCCACGAACACGATCCACAGCGCGATGGCCCGCCATGGGTGCTCCGCACTCCACCGTGCCAACCGCACGGTCACCGGTCGCCTGCCCATACCTGGGTTCCCCCTCCACACGTCGGCCCCCTGCCGACGGTGCTGACGCTAGGCAGCGGGCGACGCCCGGACATCGGGGAACGGCCCCGGCTCGTCCCCGATCCGCCCGGCCCCGGCCGGGCGGACCGCGCCGGCTCCACCAACCGGACAGAACGGGATTTTCCGGGTACGACGGGGGGACGCGCCGGGAACCGCCCGGCGAGGCACACCGGTGCAACCCCGAGTCGACTCCGGGTCATCCCCGGAGGGCACCCCGGGGGCGGGGCTGGCAGCGCGGGCAACTGTACGAGGACCGGTTCATGAACGCCTCGCGCCGGATCGGGGCGCCGCAGCGCGGGCAGGGCTCCCCCTCCCGGCCGTACGCGTTCAGCGACCGGTCGAAGTAGCCGCTCTCGCCGTTGACGTTGACGTACAGCTCGTCGAAGCTGGTGCCGCCCTGCTTGATCGCCTCGCCGAGCACGTCCCGGACGTGCCCGAGCAGCCGGCCGGCAGCCGGGCCGGTCAGCGCGTCGGTCGGGCGGGCGCCGTGCAGCCGGGCCCGCCACAGTGCCTCGTCGGCGTAGATGTTGCCGACCCCGGAGACCAGGGTCTGGTCGAGCAGCGCCCGCTTGATCTCCGTCCGCTTCCGACGCAGCGCGGCCACGAAGTCGGCATCGGAGAACTGCGGGTCCATCGGGTCCCGGGCGATGTGCGCGATCTCGGCCGGCAGCTCCGCGCCACCCTCCGACACCGACAGCCCGCCGAACGTCCGCTGATCGACGAAGCGCAGCTCCGGACCGTCGTCCGCGAACCGGAACCGCACCCGCAGGTGCAGCTCGTCGGCCGCCCCGACCGGCTGGAGCAGCAGCTGGCCGGACATGCCCAGGTGCCCGATCAGGGCGTCCCCGCTGTCCAGCGGCAGCCAGAGGTACTTGCCCCGGCGCCGGACGTCGGTGATCGTCCGGCCGGTCAGCACGTCGGCGAAGTGCGCGGCGCCGGGCTCGTGCCGGCGGATCGCCCGGGGGTGGCGCACCTCCACCGAGGTGACCGTGCGGCCGGTGATCCACTGGGCCAGGCCCTGCCGGACCGTCTCGACCTCGGGCAGCTCAGGCACGGCCGGCGCCCGCTCCGGCCGCGTCGGCCGTCCCGGCCCCCTCGACGCCCGCCGGATCCTCGGCGCCCTCGGCCGCGGCCTTCGCGGCCGCCTCCGCCTCGGCCTGCTCGGTCAGCATCCGCCAGGCGGACTCGGCGGCCCGCTGCTCGGCCTCCTTCTTGCTGCGCCCCTCTGCGCCGCCGTACCGGTTGCCGGCCACCACCACCCAGGCGGTGAAGGTCTTCAGGTGGTCCGGGCCGGTGCCCTCGATCCGGTACTCCGGGACACCCAGCCCGAGCGCCGCGGTCAGCTCCTGCAGGCTGGTCTTCCAGTCCAGCGCGGCGCCCCGGCCGGCCGACTCGGCCATCAGCGGGTCGAAGAGCCGGTGGATCACGATGGCGGCGGTGTCCAGGCCGTACTGGAGGTAGATCGCGCCGAGCAGCGCCTCCAGCGTGTCGGCCAGGATGCTCGCCTTGTCCCGGCCGCCGGTGGCCTCCTCGCCCTTGCCCAGCAGCAGGTACGCGCCCAGCCCCGCCGGGCCGAGGCCGCGTGCCACGTCGGCCAGCGCGCGCATGTTCACCACGCTGGCGCGCAGCTTGGCGAGCTGCCCCTCGGGCAGGTCCGGGTGGTTGTGGAAGAGCGCAGTGGTGATCACCACGCCGAGGACGGAGTCGCCCAGGAACTCCAGCCGCTCGTTGGTGGGCAGGCCGCCGTTCTCGTACGCGTAGGACCGGTGGGTCAGCGCGCGCTCCAGCAGCTCCGGGTCGAGCGACACCCCGAAGGCCGCCTCCAGGTGGCCGACGGGAGCACGCCGCCGCTTGTCGTTGGTCATGGTGCTACCTCGGTGTCGTTTCGGTCAGGTGCGGAATCGTGCGGGAAGCCGTCGAGCAGGGTCGAGACGCCGTCGGTGGCACCGCAGCGCCACAGGTGGGCGGCGAGGGCGATGCCGGAGGCGACGTCGTCGGGCTGGGCCGCGCCGTGGCAGACCACCACCGTGCCGGCCACGCCGAGCAGGGCCGCCGCGCGGGGGGCGCCGCCGCTCGCCGGCGGTCCGCCGGCCATCGCGTACGCGCCCTCGATCGCCTTGAGCAGCACGTTGCCGGTGAAGCCGTCGGTGACCACGACGTCGGCGCGGGTGCCGAGGGAGACGTCGTACCCCTCGACCAGGCCGACGTAGCGGGCGTCGCAGGGCAGCGGGACGGCGGCGAGCGCGGGATCGGCGGAGCGGCGCAGTCGGTCGCCCTTGCCCGCCTCGGTGCCGACGGAGAGCAGCCCCACCCGGGGCGCGACGACGGCGTGGGCCACGGCGGCGTACGCGGCGCCGAGCACGGCGTACCGGGCGAGGGTGGCCGGGCCGGGTTCCAGGGTGCCGCCGACGTCCAGCAGCACCACCGGGCCGGCGACGGCGGGCAGGGTGGCCACCAGCGCCGGGCGGCGTACGCCGGTCCAGCGACCGAGGCCGAGGGCGGCGGCGGTGACGGTGGCTCCGGTCGAACCGGCGGAGACGAGCGCGTCGGCGAACCCGTCGCGGATGGCGCTGACCGCCGCGCGGACGGTGCTCTCCCCGCGCGCGGCGGTGGGATGGTCGGCCATGCCGACGGCGGTCCGCACCGGGCGGACCGTGACCCGGGCACGCTGCGCCGGGTCGAGCGCATCGATCAGCCCGTCGGCGACCTCGGTCGGTCCGACGAGCAGCAGGTGCAGGTCAGGGTCGGTGCGCACGGCTAGCAGAGCGCCGTCAACCACGACGGCGGGAGCATTGTCCCCGCCGAGGAGGTCGACGGCGATCCGCGCGGTGCCCGGCTCCACCGGTACGCCGGCCGAGGGCCGGCCGGCGGCGGAGGGAGCCGGGGCACCGGGCGAGAGCCATGGTGCGCGCGCCACCCGACCCGTGGTCGGGGGCGTCACTCGGCGTCCAGGTCAGACCTCGAGGACCTGGCGGCCGTTGTAGGTGCCGCAGACGGAGCAGGCGGCGTGCGGCAGCTTGGCCGACTTGCACTGCGGGCAGGCCACGGTCGCCACCGCCGCGGCCTTCCAGTTCGCCCGGCGGGCGCGGGTGTTGCTGCGCGACATCTTGCGCTTGGGGACGGCCACGGTTCTTACTCCTCTGTACGGGTCAGTTGCGACAGGCCCGCCCAACGCGGGTCGATCTGCTGGTGACTGTGGTCGGCCGGCAGATCGTCCCAGTGCACCCCACACTCGGGGCACAAGCCTGGGCAGTCCTCCCGGCAGAGCGGGTTGGTCGGCAGTGTGAGCACCACCGCGTCCCGCAGCGCCGGCTCCAGGTCGATCAGATCGTCCTGCATCCGGCCCACCTCGTCCTCGTCGGTCGTGGTGTCCGTGGTGCTGTTCTCGTACGCGTACAGCTCCTGGATGTTCACGACCACCGAGTCGTCGATCGCGCGCAGGCAGCGGCCGCACTCGCCCTTGACGGGACCGGAGACGGTCCCGGAGACGAGCACGCCCTCGGACACCGACTCCAACCTCAGGTCGAGGTCGAGGTCCGCGCCCTCCGGCACGCCGATCAACTCCACGCCGAGGTCCGCCGGTGCCGGCACGACCCGCTTGACCGTACGCAACGCGCCAGGCCGACGCGGCAGGTCCCTCGTGTCGAGGACCAGCGGCGACCTGGGGTTGAGTTGGCTTGGCGAGTGCTTGGGCATAGTTAGACTCCGGCCGGTGAGAGGCCGACAAAAAAGGTTACCTGGGTGACCGGCGGACCGTCGAACCGGGGGCGTCGCCCCTGGCCCGGCGGCTGCCGGCTGTCGGCTGCCGGCCCGCGTGCCGCTCAGAAGGGTAGCGGGCGATCCGCCTCGTCCCCAGCGAAGGTGCCGATCTCGCGCAGCGCGTGCATCTTGTCCCGGCCGCGCTCTATCGAGGCCAGCGCCCGGGTCAGGAACTGCTCGAAGTTGGCCAGGGCGGTGTCGACGTAGTCGTCCACCTCGTCGCGCAGGCGCTGCGCCTCGGCGCGGGCCTCGGCGATGATCCGGGCGCCCTCGTGCTCGGCGGATACCGTGATCTCGTTCACCGAGACCAGGCGGGCGTGTTCCGCCTCACCCTCGCTGATGATCCGGTCGGCCTCGCGCTTGCCGGCCTCCATGATCTTGTCGCGCTCCTCCAGCAGCGCGGCGGCCCGGCGCAGGTCGGCCGGAAGTTCCGCGCGCAGCTCGTCGAGGGCCGCGATCATCTCGCCCCGGTCGACCATGCAGTTGTTGCGCGACATCGGGACGGAGCGGGCCTGCTCCACCATGGCGATCAGTTCGTCGATGCGATCGAGCGGGTCCACCGGTACCTCACTCCTGTCCTCAGTCGGCCGACCTTCATGATGCGGCCTGCGCCCGGGTTCGGCGCTGCACACATCATGTCGCGCCCACTCCATCCGCACCCCTGCACCCCTACCCGGCGCGTCGCCCCGTCCCGGCCCCGCCTCCCGTCTCGCCGATCTTGCACTTCTGGCGCCGACATTCCGTCCACGAGCGGACGAATCACCAACCGGAACTGCAAGATCGCCAGAGCGGGGAGGGGGCGGGGGCGGGAGTGGGCGGGAGGGGGCGGGGGCGGTCAGGGGCGGGGATCGGGGTGGAGGCGGGCGTCGAGCTGCTCGCGGACCACGTCGGGGACGTGCGCGGAGATGTCGCCGCCCCACTTGGCCACGTCCTTGACCAGGCTGGAGGAGAGGAAGGAGTAGAGCGGGTTGGTCGGCATGAAGAGCGTCTCGACGCCGGCCAGGCCGATGTTCATCTGGGCCATCTGCAGCTCGTAGTCGAAGTCGCTGACCGCCCGCAGGCCCTTGATCAGCACGCTCGCCTGCTGGGCTCGGCAGAAGTCCACCAGCAGCCCGCGGAACGACTCGACCCGCACGTTGTCGTACGAGGCGGTCACCTCGCGGAGCATCTTGATCCGCTCCTCGACGGTGAACAGCCCCTGCTTCGACTGGTTGACCAGCACACCGACGATCACCTCGTCGAACAGGCGGCTGGCCCGGCCGATGATGTCGAGGTGTCCGTTGGTGACCGGGTCGAAGGAGCCCGGACAGACCGCACGTCTCATGATCGGCGACCGTACCAAAGGGTGGTCTCGCCGTAGCGGCGGCTGCGCTCGGGCGTGACGCCTTCCACCCAACCGACCGGCCCGGTACGGCTGGACCGCTCGATGACCACCAGCGCGTCGGGGGCCAGCCAGTCGCCGTCGACCAGCGCGGCCAGCAGGGCGGTCACCTCCTCGTCGGGCACCGCGTACGGCGGGTCGGCGAAGACCACGTCGTACGGGCCGCCGTCCGGGCCGGCCGCGAGCACGGTGGCCACCTTGCCGGTGACCAGGCGGGCGGCCGGGGCGGCCCGCAGCGCGGCGATGTTCTCCCGGATCACCCGGGCCGCCCGGGCGTCGGACTCGACGAGCAGTACGTGCTCCGCGCCCCGGGACAGCGCCTCCAGCCCGACCGCCCCGGAACCGGCGAAGAGGTCGGCGAAGCGGGCCCCCTTCAGGTCCAGCTCGGCCTGCACGGCGCTGAACAGCGCCTCCCGGACCCGGTCGGAGGTGGGGCGGGTGCCGGCGCCGGGGGGCGCGGTGATCCGCCGCCCGCCGTACGTCCCGGCCACGATCCGGGTCACCGTCTGCTCCTGCACACGCCCCTGACGCTACGCGACCGACGGCGCGCCCCGGGCGACGCGGTTCGCGCCACCGTGGGCATCGCGTGACCGGGACGCGGCCGTGCGGTCCTGCCCGTTCAACGGGGAGGACCGCACGCACCGGAGAAATTGAAAGGAGCAGTGGTCAGGCGCAGCCGCTCGTGTACGAGGCGAGAATCATCGCGCCGTGGTCACTGGCGTAGTACTTTCCGTTGATCCGTTGGAGAACGTACGTCCCCTTGTAATAGACGTACGGGCCGGAGATGGTGAAGTAGTTGTCCGCCTTGCCGAGGGTCTGCGAACCGGCGATGCCGTCGACCTGAAGGTTGTAGCGGTCCTGGAACGCCGCGGTGGCCGCCTTGGTGCCGGACCCGTAGATGCAGTCCCTGGCCCCCGTGTAGAGCCCTTCCGCCCAGAGCACCCACTGCCAGGCGAGAGTCGCCGCACTGTTGCTGTGGGAGGTGGTGCTGAGCACGCCCTCGTCGCCCCAGTCGTCGGTCACCGTGTCGACCCCGTACATGTAGCCCTGGGAAACGGATGCACTGGCTGGCGATGTCACAAACAGGGCGCCCCCGAAAAACGCGGTGACGATTGCCGCAAGCAGCCTCAATTTCATATCGCATTCATCCCTTCTCAAGGTCATTTGATTGAGGCAACGGTAATCGAAGAATTGAAATCTATGGGGGAGGACAAATGACAGCTGATGCGGTCAATCAGGATGCGGGCGTTGTCCGACAGCCGACAGCGTCCACCGTATTCCTGTGGTAGGAGGAGAGGCCCTCAGCCTTGCTCGGGACGCCCGGCGAGGTCCCCGTCGACCACGGCCGGGGCCGCCGGCGCCGGACGCGGGGCCGACCCGGCGGGCCCGCGCCAGCCAAGGGTCCCGGCCACGATCCGGGTCACCGTCCACCCCTGCACGTGCCCCCGGACGCTGCGCGATCACCGGAGCCACCCCGGCGACACCGTGCGTACGCCGATCCCCTCCGGGTGATCACCGACCGTACATCAATGATCTCGAATTCATAACAGAGCTGTTGCCAGGCGCTGATCGGAGTAACGCATTCGGCGTCGATCTCGCTAGGGTCTGCCCGGTTGTGAGCGGACGTGAGGCTTCGGTCCGTCCGCCGCACTCTCCCGATCTTCCCCTCATCAGGAGTAGACGTGAACCGTCTCCACCTCCGGCGTGCCGCGGCCCTCACCGCCGGCGCGCTGATCGGCCTCGCCGGCGTCGCCACCGTCGCCAGCCCGGCCCTGGCCCACCACCCCATCCCGTCGGGCACGTACTGCGCGGCCAAGGACGGCAAGGTCACCGTCAACTGGTCGGTCCTCAACAGCGAGACCGACATCACCGGCACCATCACGAAGCTCGGGTCCACCGTGCCCGGTGACATCACCGGTGGGCTGGCGCTGAACGCGACCCTGCCGAAGCAGGGCGACGGTCCGCTGACCGGCACCCAGACCCACACCTTCGAGGGTGCCCTGCCGGAGCTGAAGCTCACCGTCGAGGCGCGCTGGGAGCGCGGGGACCGGATCATCACCGAGGAGCGCAGCGTCGTCGCGCAGCCCACTCAGGACTGCGGCCCGGGCGAATCCCCGTCGCCGTCGCCCACCTCGCCGTCGCCGAGCGCCACGCCGGAGCCGAGCAAGTCGCCGGAGACCACCCCGTCGCCGTCCGCCCCGGCCTCCAGCCCGGCGAGCCCGTCGGCGACGCCGTCGGTCCCGGCCGAGCCGGAGGAGCCGGTGTTCCGGCTGGAGCAGACCTGCGACAAGATGACCTTCATCGTGGAGAACCCGGCGAAGGGCGTCCCCTTCACCGCCACGCTGACCACCGAGAAGGGCGTCACCAAGAAGCTCGTCTCCGAGCCGGGCAAGACCGTCTCGGTCAGCTTCGACGCGTACAAGGGCCTGAAGGTCACGGTCAAGTACGACGTGGTCGAGGGCTCCGAGACCATCCCGTACACCCAGCCGAAGGACTGCGCGGGCGAGGGTGGCGGCCTGCCGGTCACCGGTCCGGCCGCCGGCGCGATCGTGGGTGGCGCGGCCGCGCTGCTCGCCGCCGGTGCGGTGCTCTTCGTGGTGGCCCGCCGTCGTCGGATCCGCTTCACCGCCTGATCCCGCATCGATCGCCCGAGGGCGCGTCGACCACCCGGTCGGCGCGCCCTCGGCGCGTCCCGCGCTGATCGACTCCGCTTTGCGGCAGGTCGTGTCCTCGAAGCGGCGTGACGGCACGACCTGCGGCAGACCGGGTCGATCATCGCGCCGGCAAGGGCGTCAGCCCTTTTCGAGGTACTCCGCGCGTTCCTCGTCGACCAGGGCGGCGACCGAGGCGGCCAGGGCCGGGTGCCGGGTCAGCTCCGGGTCCTCCTCGACCAGGGTGATCGCCTCGGCCCGGGCGTCCCGGATCAGGTCGGTGTCCCGCAGCAGCGACAGCAGCCGCAGGTGCGAGCGGCGCCCGGACTGGGTCGCGCCCAGCACGTCACCCTCCCGGCGCTGCTCCAGGTCGAGCTCGGCGAGCTTGAAGCCGTCCGTGGTGGAGGCCACCGCGTCGAGGCGCTCCCGGGCGGACGAGCCCTCCGCCGCCTCGCTGACCAGCAGGCAGAGGCCGGCGGCCGAGCCCCGGCCCACGCGCCCACGCAGCTGGTGCAGCTGGGAGACGCCGAACCGGTCGGCGTCCAGCACGATCATCACGGTGGCGTTGGGCACGTTGACGCCCACCTCGACCACCGTGGTGGCCACCAGCACGTCCAGGTCACCGGCGGCGAAGGAGCGCATCACCGCGTCCTTCTCGTCGGCCGGCAACCGCCCGTGCAGCACCCCGATCCGCAGCCCGTGCAGCGGCCCCTCGGCGAGCAGCGGCGCCACCTCGGTCACCGCGAGCGGCGGCCGCCGGCCGGTGTCGTCCTCGCGGGGCGGTTCCTCCTCCGAAGCTGGGCCTTCGCCGATGCGCGGGCACACCACGTACGCCTGGTGGCCGGCGGCGACCTCCTCGCGCAGCCGGCGCCAGGCCCGGTCGAGAAAGGCCGGCTTCTCGGCGGCCGGCACCACGTGCGAGGCGATCGGCGACCGGCCCTGCGGCAGCTGGGACAGGGTGGAGATCTCCAGGTCGCCGTAGACGGTCATGGCGACCGTGCGGGGGATCGGGGTGGCGGTCATCACCAGCACATGCGGCGGCTGCTCGGCCTTGGCACGCAGCGCGTCCCGCTGCTCCACGCCGAAGCGGTGCTGCTCGTCGACGACCACCAGGCCCAGGTCGCGGAAGTCGACCCCCTCGTAGAGCAGGGCGTGGGTGCCGAGCACGATGCCCGCCCGGCCCTCGGCGACCTCCGCGAGGGCCCGCCGCCGGGCCGCCGCGCCGAGCGAGCCGGTGACCAGCTCCACCCGGGTGGCGTCGTCGGCCGCGCCCAGCTCGCCGGCCTGGGCGAGGGGGCCGAGCAGTTCGAGGATGCCCCGGTAGTGCTGGGCGGCGAGCACCTCGGTGGGGGCGAGCAGGGCCGCCTGCCCACCGGCGTCGACCACCTGGAGCATGGCGCGCAACGCCACCACCGTCTTTCCGGAACCCACCTCGCCCTGGAGCAGCCGGTGCATCGGGTGCGCGGTGGCCAGGTCGGCGGCGATCTCCCGGCCCACGGTCTGCTGGCCGGGGGTCAGCTCGTACGGCAGCCGGGCGTCGAACGCGGCGAGCATTGCCCCCTCGCGCGGCGGCCGGGCCTTCGCCGGCCAGTCGGCGGCCCGGTGCTTGCGCTGCACCAGGGTGAGCTGCACGGCGAACGCCTCGTCCCACTTGAGCCGGCGCCGGGCCCGGTAGAGCGCCTCCTTGCTGGACGGTCGGTGGATCTCGTGCAGCGCGGCGCCGATGTCGGCCAGGTTGCGGCTGGCCCGGACGGTGGCCGGCAGCGGGTCCTCCGGCGGGGTGAAGGTGTCCAGCACCACCCGGACGCAGCGGGCGATCACCCAGGTCGGCACCGCCGCCGCGGCCGGGTAGACCGGGATCAGCGCCCCGGCGAACTCCTCGACCTCCTCGTTGGCCGCCGCCTCGCCGTCGCCGCCCTCGCCGAGCAGCACATATTCCGGGCCGTTGAGCTGCCGCTTGCCCCGGAACTCGGTGACCTTGCCGGCGAACAGCCCCCACCGGCCGGGCCGCAGGTCGCGCTCCCGCCAGGTCTGGTTGCCGAAGAAGGTGAGGGTGAGCAGGCCGCCGGAGCCGTCGCCGACGGTCACCTCCAGCAGGTTGCCGCGCCGCTGGCGCATCGGCCGGACCGCGGTGCGCTGCACCTGGGCCAGCACGGTGACCTGCTCCCCCACGTCCAGCGAGCGGATGTCGGTGTGCTCGCCGCGCTCGTCGTAGCGGCGCGGGAAGTGGTAGATCAGGTCGCCGGCGGTGTGCAGGTCGAGGTGGCTCGCCAGCGCCTTGGCGGTGCGCTCCCCGACCAGCTTCTTCAGCGGCGTGTCCACCGTGGTCGGCTCGCTCGTCATTCGACCCCCAGCAGGAGCGGATAGTGCGGCTGGCCGCCCTCGTACGCCTGCACCTCGACGAACGGCCAGGAGCGTTCGACGTGCTCGCGCACCCGGTCGGCCAGCCCCTCCGGGGCGTCCGCCCCGCAGAGCAGGGTGACCAGCTCGCCGCCACCGCCGAGCATCCGGTCGACGACGGCGGTGCAGGTGTCGAGCAGGT
This sequence comes from Micromonospora sp. NPDC051924, assembly GCF_055586005.1. Classification (NCBI taxonomy): domain Bacteria; kingdom Bacillati; phylum Actinomycetota; class Actinomycetes; order Micromonosporales; family Micromonosporaceae; genus Micromonospora; species Micromonospora sp. NPDC051924. The sequence goes on along the minus strand of NZ_JBVJJA010000006.1, from coordinate 72,329 downwards.
CGGCGCCGATCAGGTGCACCTCCCCCTCGACCAGGGCCAGCACGTCGCCCGGCCGGCACGGCCCGGCCACGGTGAGCGCCTCCCTGCTGGCGTGGCAGACCTCGGCGTACCGGCAGGCGCCGGCCGCCTCCGCCATCGCGATGACGTCGTCCTCGAAGCGCCGTTTCGGGTCGCGGACGGCCAGGGCGGCGAGGGCCTGCACGGGTGACCGGGTGGGCACCACGCTCACCTTGACGCCGAGCCCGTGTGCCTCCCTGGCGGCGGCGCTGGCCACCGACTGGGTGTTGGGGTCGTTGGGCAGCACCACCACCCGGGCCGCCCCGGTGGCGCGGATCGCGTCGAGCAGCTCGCCGGTGGACGGGTTGGCCGGCACCACGGTGGCGCCCTCGGCGGCGAACAGCTCGGCGATGCCGGCGCCGGTGGCCACCACCACGGCGGCCCGGCCGTCCGGGAGCGGGGCGGCTGCGGGCGCGGCCGCCTGGTCGGCGAACCGGGTCACCGTGATCCGGTGCGGCCGACCGGCCGCCACGCCGGCCTCGATCGCCGCGCCGACGTCGTTCACGTGCACGTGCACGTTCCAGGTGGCCTGGCCGGTGCTGCCGTCGCCGACGATCACCAGCGAGTCGCCGAGCGCGTCCAGCTCGCCGCGCAGCCGGGCCACCGCCGCGTCGGTGGCGTCGAGCAGGTACTGCACCTCGTAGGCGTACGCGGCGGAGCCGGTCTCCCGGACCGCGGTGGCGGGTGGCCGGGTGGCGGGCGCCGGCTCGGCCGCCGGCCGGGGGCTCTCCCCGGTGACCACCTCGACCAGCGCGTCCAGCAGCAGGCAGAGGCCGCGCCCGCCGGCGTCGACCACGCCGGCCCGGGCCAGCGCCGGCAACTGCTCGGGGGTACGCGCCAGGGCGCGCGCCGCCCCGCCCGCGGCGGCCCGGGCCACCGCCCGCAGGTCGTCGCTGTCCGCCTGCTCGGCGGCGCGGGCCGCGGCGGCGGCCACGGTGAGCAGGGTGCCCTCGACCGGGTGGGCGACCGCGGCGTACGCGGCGGTGGCCGCGCCGGCCAGCGCGGTGGCGAGCTGCCGGCCCCGGACGGCCGGGGCACCGGCGAGCGCGTCGGCGAAGCCGCGCAGGATCTGCGACAGGATCACCCCGGAGTTGCCCCGCGCCCCGAGCAGGGCGCCCCGCGCCATCAGCCGCAGCGCGTGCCCGTGCGGGGTGTGCCCGTCGTCGGGGAGGGTGCCCAGGTCCATGGCGAGGGCCTGGTGGGCGGAGGTGAGGGTGAGCACCAGGTTGGTGCCGGTGTCCCCGTCCGGGACCGGGTAGACGTTGAGGTCGTCGATCTCGCCCTGGTGCCGTTGCAGGACGGCCAGCCCGCTCGCGCACCAGCGGCGCACCGCGGCGGCGTCGAGGGTGTCCAGCACGTCCGGAAGCCTACTGGCGCGCACCGACACACGCCGGGGTCGCCCGGCCCGCGTCGGCGTGTCCGAGGTCCCGGGTGGGCGGCGGCGCGCCCTCTCCGGCCGGTACGCTGGCCGGGTTCCCATCCGCTCGGCCCGTCCGACGCCGCGCGGCGGCTTGGAGCCGCCGTCCGGGGCCGGTTGGGCGTACCGGCATGTCATCGGGTAACCTGGCCAGGTTGCCCGGGCAGCGCCTGGCGGCGACCTCATGAACGTTTCAAACCCAGGAGTATCCCGTGGCTAGCGTGTGCGACGTCTGTGGCAAGGGGCCGGGCTTCGGCCACAACGTGTCCCACTCGCACCGGCGGACCAACCGCCGCTGGAACCCGAACATCCAGTCGGTGCGTACCCCGGCCGGTGGCGGCACCACCAAGAAGATGCAGGTCTGCACCTCGTGCATCAAGGCCGGCAAGGTCACCCGCGCCTGACGCGGTAACGCCACTCAGCATTCGTCGGTTGCCGGCGGACCCGATCGGTCCGCCGGCTTCTGTCGTGTCCGAAAGCCGGAGCCGTCGGGTGGCCGACCGCCCGACGACCGGTGGTGCGCGGCGCGGTTAGGGTCGTGCTGCGCCGGCCGTCCGGTTCGGCGCCGACGGCGCGTGGGGAGAACGACCGGTGGACCTGGACCTGGGTCGCGACGAGATGGTGGTGGTCGGCGCGTCGTTCGGCTCGCTGCGCTGGTTCAACGACCGTCTTCCGGCAGGCAGCGTCGTCCTCGTCGAGGAGCCCGACGTGATCCGCCGCCGCGGCCTGGAGCGGTTCTGCGCCAGGCTGCCGCTGGTCTCCCGGCTGGTCCCGGCCCGATACCAGACCGGCCTCGACGTCGACGCCCTCCTCGCCCGGGAGCCCGGACTGTCCACCGCCCGGCTGGTCATGCCCGGCCTGGAGTACGCGGTGGGCGCCACCGCCCGGCTGGCCGAGCGGCTCGGCCTGCCCGGCGCCGGGGTGGCGGCGGCGGACATCTTCGCCGACAAGCACCGGATGCGGCTGCTGGCCGACGACGCCGGGCTGGCCAACCCGGCGTACGAGCTGGTCGACGACCCGGCCCGGGCCGAGGAGTTCGCCCGCCGGAACGGCGGCCGATGTGTGCTCAAGCCCACCCGCCGCTCCGGCAGCCTCGGCGTGCAGCTGGTCGGCGACCCGGCGGAGATCGCCTCGGGGTGGGCGGCCAGCGCCGCCCCGCCCGAGCCGGACGAGGCCACCGAGCGCGGCCTGCCCACCGAGGTGCTCGTCGAGCAGCTGCTGGCCGGCTCGGAGCACAGCGTCGAGCTGCTGGTCGCCGACGGCGAGACGATCTTCGCCAACGTCACGGACAAGCGGATCGTCGGTGGCCGGTATCCCGTCGAGTCCGGGCACACCGTGCCGTCCGCGCTGCCGGAGCCGACGCGCCGGGCGCTGCGCGAGGCGGCCGTACGGCTCGCGGCGGCGGCCGGCTTCCGCAGCGGGATGCTGCACAGCGAGTGGATCCTCGCCGACGGGGTGCCGACGCTGGTGGAGTGCGCCGGCCGGATGCCCGGCGACATGATCACCGCGCTGATCTCGATCGCCTACGAGTGGGACGTCATCACGGCGTACCTGATGGTGCTGCGCGGCGAGCGCCCGCCGGCGCCGCCGGCCCGGCCAACCGGTGCCGCGGCGGTCGAGTTCCTGGTCGCCCCGCCCGGCCGGGTGACCGCGGTGGACGGGCGACGGGCCGCGCTGCGGGTGCCGGGTGTGCTCGACGTACGGGTCGACGTGGCGGTCGGTGCCACCACGCCGGCGGTGATCTCCTCGGCGCACCGCAGCGGCCACGTGCTGGCCTGGGGCGGCGATCCGGCCGAGGCGGAGAGCGTGGCCCGCAAGGCCGCCGACCAGATCCGGTTCACCGTCGCCTGATCCGCCCCGGCCGGACGGCCGCCGGCGGGTCGGACGTCAGAGGGTGCGGCCGAACGAGAGGCAGCCCGGGGCGTCCTTGTAGAAGCCGAAGTTCGGGATCCGCTCGTAGCCGGCCGAGGTGTACATCTTGATCGCCTCAGGCTGCCGGTCGCCGCACTCCAGGATGATCCGCTTGCGGCCCTGCTCGCGCGCCGACTCCTCCACCGCCGCCAGCACCGTGCGGGCGACGCCCCGCCCGCGGGCGACCGGCGCGGTGTACATCCGCTTCAGCTCGGCGGTCTCGCCGTCGTCGCCGTGGCTGCGCCAGCCGCCGCAGCCCACGGGCTGGCCGTCGAGGTAGGCGACCAGGAACGCGCCGTCGGGAAGCTCGAACTGCGCCGGGTCGACCGGGGTGTCGTCGCCGCTGCCGCCGTACCGCTCGCCCAGATCGGCCAGGGCCGCCCGGACCAACGCCTGCGACTCGGGCGCGGCGAAGTGCCGCGCCTGGATCTCGATCTCACTCACGGCATGAAGGGTACGACCGGTTCCGGGCCCGCCCGGGTGCCTCCCGCCCGGGTCGGGCCCAGATCACTCCGCCCGGCGGAAGTGGTCCCAGCCGGCGGGACCCGTGTACTTCGCGCCGTCCACGGTCACCCCGGCGCCCTCGGTCACCCGCCCGACCGGCCGCCACCCGGACGGCAGCGTCGCGGCCGCCGGGAAGGTCGCCGCCAGGGCGTGGTCGTCGCCCCCACCCAGGATCCAGGAGTACGGGTCGACGCCGAGCGCCTGCGCCGCGTCGCGCATCTGCCGGGGCACCTCGAACGCGTCCCGGGTCACGTCGATCGCCACCCCGCTGGCCCTCGCCACGTGCCCCAGGTCGGCCAGCAGGCCGTCGGACACGTCGATCATGGCGGTGGCGCCGGCCCGGGCCGCCTCGGGGCCGGCCGGATACGGCACCTCGGGGCGGCGGAACGCCTCGACCAGCAGCCGGGGCGTCCGGAAGCCCCGGGACAGCACGGTGTAGCCGGCCGCCGCCCAGCCGGTCCGCCCGGCGAGCGCCACCACGTCCCCGGGGCGGGCCCCGGAGCGGACCACCGGCGGCCGGCCATCCAGGTCGCCCAGGGCGGTCACCGCGATGGTCAGCGTCGGGCTGGCCGACATGTCGCCGCCGACCACACTCGCGCCGACCAGGGCCGCCTCGGCACCGAGCCCGTCGGCCAGCTCCTCGGCCCAGGCGGTGTCCAACTCCGCCGGCATACAGAGGGCGACCAGCAGGGCGGTGGGGGTGGCGCCCATGGCCGCGATGTCGGCCAGGTTGGCCGCCGCCGCCCGGTGGCCCACGTCCCGCGCCCCGGACCAGTCCCGTCGGAAGTGCCGCCCCTCGACCAGCACGTCGGTGGAGGCGACCACCCGCCGGTCCGGCGCGGCGACCACCGCCGCGTCGTCACCGGGGCCGAGCAGGACGCTCTCCCCGTACGTCAACCGGGCGGTCACCCGGTCGATCAGCCCGAACTCCCCCACACCCGCGACCGTCATCCCGTCCCCTCGTCGCGCTCGTTCGTCACCGCGGTTTCGCCACCACGACCCGGCGTGCGCTCGCTCACCGCGTCCAGCCGACCACCGATAGGGATCAGGCCAGCTCCGTAAGGTAGTTTCACCCATCGGGCCGCCGAGGCGGCGACGGACGGAGGTCGAGTCGTGGTACAGGCGTACATCCTCATCCAGACCGAGGTCGGCCGGGCGCGTGACGTGGCCGGGCAGATCTCGGACCTTGCCGGCGTGGTACGGGTCGACGCCGTCACCGGGCCGTACGACGTGGTCGTCCTCACCGAGGCGAACACCGTCGACGAGCTCGGCAAACTCATCGTCAGCAAGGTGCAGATGGTGCCCGGCATCACCCGCACCCTCACGTGTTCGGTGGTACGGCTGTAAGTGGACGAGATCACTCCCTCCCCCGCTCCCGACGAGTCGCGCCCTGCCGGGCCGCGGCGCGACCGGTCGACCCGCGGCGCCGCGCTCTGGGCGACCCTGATCGCGGTGCCGGTCACCGTGGCGGTCGCCGGTTTCACCTTCGTCAAGCTCGCCCCGCAGGAGCCGGCCGCCGCGCCCAGCGCCTCGGCCAGCGCGTCCCGACCGCAGTCGACCACCCCGGTCGAGATGCCCGCGCCGGCCCTGGCGGAACGGCCCGCCGTGGTGTGCCGCGCCCTGGTCTCCCAGCTCCCCGACAGCGTGCGGGACCTGAAGCAGCGAGCGGTCACCGCCGGCGCCGAGCAGAACGCCGCGTACGGCGATCCGGCGCTGACCGTGACCTGCGGGGCGAAGGCGCCGGTCAAGCCGTGCCCATCGCCCACCGCCGGCGGCCGTCTGCCCGAGGGCTGCTTCCCCGACACCGACGAGGTGTGGTCGGTCAACAAGGTCTGCTGGCACCCGACGCAGGAGGCCGACGCGACCGTGCTGACCGCCGTCGATCGGGAGATCCCGATCCAGGTCCGGGTGCCCAAGGAGTACGCGCAGCCCCTCCAGTGGGTCACCCCGATCTCCGACGCCATCGTCTCGGCCGTCCCGTCGGCCAAGACCGCCCCCGCGGGCTGCTCCGTCTGACCTCCGTCGCCCCCGCCGGGCACTGATTCACGGAAAGAGTGGCCATTCCCGCTCGGGAGGCCACTCTTTCCGTGAATCAGGGCGAATCTTGTGCGGCGCGGGCGGGCGCGGGGCGAGGCGGTCAGCGGCCGGCGCGCCGGAGGGCGGTGCGGATGAGGCGGTTGACCAGCTTCGGATACTCCAGGCCGCTGGCGGTCCACATCCGGGGAAACATCGACGTGGGCGTCATACCGGGCATGGTGTTGATCTCGTTGAGGTAGACGTCCAGCTCCGGGGTGACGAAGAAGTCGACCCGGGCCAGGCCGGAGCAGTCCAGCGCGGTGAACGCGCGGTCGGCGTACTCCTGCACCTGTCGGGTCACCCGCTCCGGCAGGTTCGCCGGGATGTCGTACTCGCACGCGTCGTCGATGTACTTGGCCTCGAAGTCGTACCAGTCGTGGCCGGAGATCACCCGCACCTCGGCCAGCACGGACGCCTCGGGCGCGCCGCCGGCCTCGCCCTCCAGCACACCGCACTCGATCTCGCGGCCGACGATCGCGCCCTCGACGAGCACCTTGGTGTCGATCTCGCGGGCGGTGGCCACCGCCGCGTCGAGCTGGGACCAGTCGTCGACCTTGGTGATGCCGAAGGAGGAACCGGCCCGGGACGGCTTCACGAAGACCGGCAGGCCGAGGCGCTCCTTGTCCTCCTCGGTCATCGTCATCCCGTTGCGCAGCACCACATACGGGCCGACCGGGATGCCCTCGGCGGCGCAGAGCTTCTTGGTGAACTCCTTGTCCATGGCCGCCGCGGAGGCGAAGACGTTCGCCCCGACGTACGGGATGTCGGCCATCTCCAGCATCCCCTGGATGGTGCCGTCCTCGCCGTACGCGCCGTGCAGCACGGGGAAGACCACGTCCACGTCGGCGAGGGCCCGGGGACCCTGCGCCGGGTCGAGCACCATGAGGCCGCCCGCCGCCGGGTCGGCGCGCAGCACCAGCTCGGCGCCGGAACCGGAGGTGATCTCCGGGAGCTTGCGGTCCTGGATGGCGAGCAGGCCGGGGTCGCCGCTGGCCAGCACCCACTGGCCCTGCCGGGTGATCCCGACCGGCACCACCTCGAACTCGTCCGGGTCCAGGGCGCCCAGCACACTGCCGGCGCTGACGCAGGAGATGCCGTGCTCGGGGCTGCGGCCACCGAAGACGATCGCCACACGGGTCTTGCCTGGGGTGGTCACTGGTAGGTCACCTCTTCGTTCGCGACTGCGGCCGGCCGTGCTCGCCCGTGGCGCTCACCCGGTTGACCTTACTGTGCGTGGCGAGCACCGGCAGCCGATACCCGGGGACATGGGCATCGACGCGCAACCGGTCAACGAGCCATATACGGGGAGTAACTGCCCAGCGGTGGTCGTCGGCCCTGACTAGGGTGGCCCCGCAGAGCGGGAGGTGGAGCACGGACACCAGGGACCGGGGCGTCGAGCGGGCGCAGGCACTGCTGGACGTCGGGCGTTGGCAGGACGCCTTCGCCACGCTGACCGGCGTGCTGCGGGCCCACCCGCACGACGTCGAGGCGCTCTGCCTGCTGGCGAGATGCCATCAGCTGGCCGGAGATCCGGCCGGGACGCTGGCGGCCACCGAGCGGGCGCTGGCCGTCGCCCCGGACCACGAGTGGGCGCTGCGCCTGCGCAGCCGGGCGTTGAGCGGGCTCGGACGCCCCCGGGCGGCCGTACGCGCCGCACGGGCCGCCGTCGCCGCCGCGCCCGGCGAGTGGCGGACCCACGCGACGCTGGCCGAGGCGCTGGTGCAGCGCCCGGGTGTGTGGTGGGCGGTGGCGGCGCGGCTCGCTACCGACGCGGTGCTGCGGCTGGCCCCCGAGGAGGCGGACGCGCACGTGGTGGACGCCCAGGTGTGCCTGCGGACCGGAGAGCTCGCCGCCGCCCGGCGCGCCTGCCGGCGCGCGCTGGAGCGGGACCCGGAGAACCGGGCGGCCCTGCACAACCTGGCCCTGACCGACCTGAGCCTGGAGCGGGTGGGCAACGCCGCCCGGGGATTCAGCGCCGCGCTCGCCGTCGCCCCGGACGACCGGCTGACCGGGACGGCGCACGGCGGCGGCGCCCGGGCGGTGCTGTGGCGTCTCTTCGACGCGCTCGCCGTCGCCACCCTGCTCCACTTCGCGTTCTTCTCGGCCGCCACGGGTCTGCTCGGATCGCGGTGGCGACCGGTCGCCCTCGCCTCGGCGGTGGCCGTCCTGGCCGGCTTCGGCCTGCTGTGCCGACGGGCCTGGCGCAGCCAGCCACGGGCGGTCCGGTGGCGGTTGCGCGCCGAATGGCAACGGTCCGGGGTGGCCCTGTGGCCGGTGGCGGTGGTGGCCGCCGTGGTGGCGATGGCCATGGACGCGTACCGGCCGGCGCCGGACACCCTCGCCGACGAGCTGCGGCTGCTCGGGCTGCTGGTCGTCGGCGTCACCCTCGTCGTGCGGCTGGTGCACCTGCTGCTCCGGCGGGCACGGATCGTGCTGGTGCGGTCCGGGTACCGGGCCGCGCTCGGCCTGCACCGGGGCTGGGCCCGGCTCCGTACGGGAGGTGGCCGCGCGGCGCCGGCGGGCGGAGGGTGAGCCGAGCGCAGCGGCGGCGCACTACGCTGCTCGTGCTATGAGCGCCGATCCCCTCATCGACAGCCTGAGCGCCGCCCTCGACGCCCGCCCGGACGACCTGCCGCTGCGGCTGCACCTGGCCGGGCTGCTGCTCGACGGCGGCCGAGGTGCGGAGGCCATCGCGCACGTCGGGCAGGCGCTCGCCCGGGACCCGGGCAACGCGCAGGCCCAGGCCCTGATGCAGCGGGCCCTCGGCGGCCCTGTACCGGAGCCGTCCCCGCCCCCGGCGCAGCGGCCGGCGCCGCACGGGCCGCCCGGCGACGACCCGCTCGCCGCGTACGCCCAGGAGCTGGCGGACGTGGTGCCGCCGCGCTTCGCCCCGGCCGGCGACGAGCCGGAACCGGTCCGCGGCGAGGCCGACCGGGTGTACGACGTGGAGTCCTCCTCGGTCCGGCTGACCGACGTGGGCGGCATGTCGGCGGTGAAGGAGCGCCTGGAGCTGGCCTTCCTGGGTCCGCTGCGCAACCCGGAGCTGCGCCGGATGTACGGCAAGAGCCTGCGCGGCGGGCTGATGCTCTACGGCCCGCCCGGCTGCGGCAAGACCTTCCTGGCCCGGGCGGTGGCCGGCGAGATGGGGGCGAAGTTCCTCTCGCTGTCCATCGTGGATGTGCTGGACATGTGGCTGGGCAACTCCGAGCGGAACCTGCACGAGCTGTTCCAGGCGGCCCGGCGGAACGCCCCCTGCGTGCTCTTCCTCGACGAGATCGACGCCCTGGGCCACAAGCGCTCGCAGGTCTCGTCGAGTTCGATGCGGACCGTGGGCAACCAGCTGCTGGCCGAGCTGGACGGCATGGAGGGCGACAACGAGGGCGTCTTCGTGCTGGCCGCGACGAACACCCCGTGGGACGTCGACCCGGCACTGCGCCGGCCGGGACGGCTGGACCGGATGGTGCTGGTGCTGCCGCCGGACGCCGAGGCCAGGGCCGCGATCCTGGCGTACCACCTGCGCGAGCGCCCGATCGCCAACATCGACCTGCGCCGGGTGGTCGCCGCGACCGAGGACTTCTCCGGCGCCGACCTGGCCCACCTCTGCGAGACCGCGGCCGAGTTCGCGATGGCCGACTCGGTACGCACCGGCGAGGTCCGGATGATCGAGCAGCGGGACCTGGAGCGGGCGCTGAAGGAGGTCCGCCCGTCGACCCGGCCGTGGCTGTCGACCGCCCGCAACGTGGCCATGTTCGCCAACGAGGGCGGCGTCTACGACGACCTGGTCGGGTACCTGAAGCGGCGCCGGCTGCTGTGAGGCCGGGCGGCCGGTGGCGGGACCTGCCCGGCCGGGTTCAGCCGGCGACCAGCGGACCGGTGGCCGAGCCCGCCTGCACGGCCTCCAACGCCGCGATGGCCACCCCGCGCGCGCCGGCCATGTCCCGGTCGGGCACGAGGGCGAAGGTGGCCACCGCGGCCTGCTCGGCCCGGAGCACGGTGTGCTCCCGCACGGTGGCCAGGAACCAGTCGCGGAACTCGGGCGCCGCCTCCACCACCCCACCCCCGACGAAGTACGCGTGCGGGTCGGTGAAGTTCGCCGCGATCGTGAAGAGCCGTCCCAGGGCCGCCGCCTGCTGGGCGAAGACCTGCCGGGCCAGTGTGTCGCCCCGCTCGCCGTAGCCGCGGACCAGCTTGGCCGCCCGGCGCGGCTGCTCCGCCGCCAGCGGGTGCCCCGGGAACCGGGCCAGCCAGTACGGCAGCAGGTTCCGCTCGATCCCGGTCAGCGAGGCGACGCTCTCCGCGTCCCCGCTGAAGCCGCAGGCGCAGGTGGGTACCGGCTGGTCCGGCCCGAGCAGCCCGTCCAGCGGGATGTGCACGTGCCCGAACTCCCCGGCCATCCCGGCCGCGCCGCCGACCACCCGGCCGGCCTCCACCACGCCCCCGCCGAGCCCGGTGCCGACGATGGCGGCGACCGAGGACCGGCGCATGGCGTCGGCTCCGAAGTGGACGTGGTGCGCGTAGAGGGCGGCGGCGTTGCCGTCGTTGGCGTAGACCACCGGCAGTCCCAGCCGCCGTTCCAGCGCGCCCCGGACGTCGTACCCGTGCCAGGCGGGCTGGGAGAAGTTGGTGGAGCCGCGCGAGGAGATGACTCCGGTGGCGCTGGCCGGACCGGGGGTGTCCAGCCCGACCGCGCGGACCAACTCCCGGGGCACCCCGGTCAGCGCCAGCACCCCGTCGAACGCCCGGGCCAGGGCCTCGATCGCCGCCTCCGGGCCGGCCCGCACCTCGCTCGGAATCTCCACCAGCCCGTCCACCAGGAACCGGCCGTCCACCGTCAGGACAGTGGCGTTGTTGCTGTTCCCACCGTTGTCCAGCCCCACCACCACCGGCACACCCGTGCTGCCCACGGCCACCCCTCCCACCGAGCCTGACCTGAGGCTAGTTCGGTGTTCACCGGCCCGCCATGCGCCGGACGGCTGCCCACGGTCAGGCCGGCTTGCGGGCGGTCACCGCGGTGGCGTCCAGGTCGTCGTCGTGCGCCAGCGTCGGCACCAGGCCGGCACGTTCCAGCACGGCACAGAGCGTCTCGGCCTGGCCGACGCTGACCTCCACCGCGAGGTGCCCGCCCGGGGCCAGCCACTCGGCCGCGCCGGCCGCCACCCGGCGCAGCACGGCCAGCCCGTCCAGCCCGCCGTCCAGGGCCACCGGGGCCTCGTACAGCCGCGCCTCCGGCGGCAGCAGCGCCACCGCGTCGCTCGGCACGTAGGGGGCGTTCGCCACCACCAGATCCAGCCGGCCCCGCCACTGCGTGGGCACCGGCGCGAACAGGTCGCCCTGGTAGACCGGTACGCCGAGCGGGGCCAGGTTGCGCCGGGCGCAGGCCACGGCGGCCGGGTCGACGTCGGCCGCGGCCAGCCAGCGCGGCGCGAGCCGATCGTGCAGCACCAGCGCGGCGGCGCCGGAACCGCAGCAGAGGTCCAGCACGGCCGGCGTCGGACCGACGACCGCCGCGGCGGCGGCGACCAGCAGGGCGGTACGCCCGCGGGGCACGAACACCCCGGGGTCGACGGCGACCCGGAGGCCGCAGAACTCGGCCCAGCCGAGCAGGTGTTCCAGCGGTCGGCCGGCCACCCGCCGGTCGACCAGGTCGGTGAGGGTCGCGGCCGAGTCGGCGGCGGCGATCAGCAGGTCCGCCTCGTCCTCGGCGTAGACGCAACCGGCGGCGCGCAGCCGCTGGACGAGGGCGGAACGGTCGGCGTGCAACAGTGCCATGGGGATGCCTTTCGGGAACGCTCGTCGGCGCTCCCGGCGTCGCCTAAGCCTCGGGCGACGCGGACTCGGAGGGAGCGCCGGTCCTTTGCTGGTGGATCGGTCTCACCTCCTCCGGTCGGGGCCCGTACGGGCCGTTGCTGACGGTCACCCTAACGGAGCCGCCGCCGTCCGGCCGCCCCGGTGTCGGGCCCGGCGTCAGTCGGCGCTGGCGTCCAGCGCGGCGACCACGTCGGCCACCAGGTCCGCGCCGTCCTCGATGCCGCAGGAGAGGCGGACGAAGCCGGGGGCGGTGTCGTCGCCCCACTGGGCCCGCCGGTCCGCGGTGGTGTGCAGCCCACCGAACGAGGTGGCGGCCGCGACCAGCCGGGACGCGTCGAGGAAGCGGGCCACCCGGGCGGCGTCGCCCAGGTCGAAGGAGAGCACCCCGGGCATCCGGCGCATCTGCGCCGAGGCGACCGGGTACGCCGGGTCGGCCGGCAGGCCGGGCCAGCGCAGCCCGGTCACGTCCGGACGGTCGGCGAGCAGCCGGGCGAGCGCCTCGGCGTTGGCGGTCTGCCGGGCCAGCCGCAGGTCCACGGTCGCCAACGAGCGGTGCGCCAGCCAGCAGTCGAACGCCCCGGGCACGCCGCCGGTGGTGGTCCGCCAGGCGGTCACCGGGTCGAGCAGCTCGGGCGAGCGGGTCGCCACGTACCCGAGCAGCAGGTCGGAGTGGCCGGTGAGCGCCTTGGTGCCGGAGGCGACCACCACGTCGGCGCCCAGCTCCAGCGGGCGCTGCCCGAGCGGGGTGGCGGTGGTGTTGTCCACCGCGACGAGGGCCCCGGCGGCGTGCGCGGCGGCGGTGAGCGCCGGCAGGTCGGCCACGTCCAGGCCCGGGTTCGCTGGGGTCTCCAGCAGCACCAGCCGTACGTCGTCGAACGACGGGTACGGCCCGGCGGTGGGCACGAAACCGACGCGTACCCCGATGCCCGCCAGGGTGGCGGTGGCGAAGGCGCGGACCGGGAAGTAGCCGTCGGCGGGGAGCAGCACGGTGTCGCCGGGGCGCAGCAGCGCCAGCAGCAGGCCGGTGATGGCCGCCTGGCCGCTGGCGAAGACCCGGCAGTCCCCGCCCTCCAGCTCGCCGATGGCGGCCTCCAGCAGCCGCCGGGTCGGGTTGTCCGGCCGGCCGTACCCGTTGGGCGTCGCCGCCGGCCCCTGCCACGGGTCGAGGTGGTAGGGCGCGGCGAAGACCGGGCCGGGCAGGAACGGCTGTCCCGGCTCCGGCGCCGGGAGCCCGGCGTGGACGCTGCGGGTGCCGTCGCCCCACTCGGTCATCGTCGCCTCACTCGTACGACTCGGGCTTGGCGGTCCGGCTCATCAGTGCGTCCACGGCGAGCCGCGGGTCCATCCCCTCGTGGCAGATGCGCTCGATCTGCTCGGTGATCGGCATCTCCACGCCGTTCGCCCGAGCCAGGTCCCGGATGGACAGGCAGCTCTTCACGCCCTCGGCGGTCTGCCGGGTGGCCGCCTGCGCCTGTTCCAGGGTTTCCCCCCGGCCCAGGTGCTCGCCGAAGGTGCGGTTGCGGGCCAGTGGCGAGGAGCAGGAGGCGACCAGGTCGCCCATGCCGGCCAGCCCGGCGAAGGTGATCGGGTCGGCGCCGAGCGCCACGCCCAGCCGGGCGGTCTCGGCGAGGCCTCGGGTCATCAGCATGGCCCGGGTGTTGTCGCCGAACCCCATCGCGGTGGCGATCCCGTACGCCAGGGCGATCACGTTCTTGACCGCCCCGCCGAGCTCGCAGCCGATCACGTCGTCGTTCGTGTACGGGCGGAAGTACGGCGTCCGGATCGACGACTGGACCAGGGCGGTGCGCCGGCTGTCGGTGCCGGCGACCACGGTCGCGGCGGGCTGCTCGGCGGCGATCTCCGGGGCCAGGTTGGGGCCGGAGACGACGACCACCCGGTCGGCGGGCACCCCGGCGGTCTCCATGATCACCTGGCTCATCCGCTTGGTGGTGCCGAGCTCGATGCCCTTCATCAGCGACACCAGCGTGGCGTCGGGGTCCAGGTACGGGGTCCAGTCGGCGAGGTTGCCCCGCAACGTCTGGGAGGGCACGGAGAGCACCACCACCTCGGCCCCGGCGATCGCCTCCTCGGCGTCCCCGGTCGCGGTGACCCGGTCGGGCAGGCGCACGTCCGAGAGGTAGTCCGGGTTGCGACGGCTGGTCCGGATCGCGTCGGCCAGCGCCCGCCGCCGGGCCAGGATGGTCACGTCCCGGCCGGCATCGGCGAGGATCTTGGCGAACGCCGTACCCCAGGAACCGGCGCCGAGCACGGCGACGTGGCCGGTCATTCGCTCACCTCGGGCGTACGGGTGCGGGCGGGACGCGCCCAGAGCGGCGGTGGGGTGCCGCCGCGGATCTCGGCGACCAGGTCACGGATCCGCAGCATGATGGTGTCGGTCATCTCCTCGAGGACGGCCCGGGACGGGGTGGCGCCGGCCCAGCGGGTCAGGTCCACCGGCGGCCCGGCGACCACCGTGACCGGGGTCCGGGGGCGCAGCCGCAGCCGTGAGGTCTTCGGGTCGAACATCCGCTCCGGCCCCACCATCGCGACCGGGATCACCGGGGCGCCGGTGGCCAGCGCCAGCCGGGCCGCACCCGTCTTGCCCTTCATCGGCCAGAGGTCCGGTTCCCGGGTGATCGTCCCCTCCGGGTAGATCACCACCGCGCCGCCCGCGTTCACCGCCTCGACCAGCTTGTCCAGCGACTTGACCGCGTCGACCGTGCCGCGCTCCACCGGGATCTGCCGGCACCGGTAGAGGATCGAGCCGATCACCGGCACCCGGAACACGCTGACCTTGCCGAGGAACTGCGGCCAGCGTCCGGAGTCGTAGATGAAGTGCGCGGAGACCAGCGGGTCCGCGTGCGAGATGTGGTTGGGCACGATGATGACGCCGCCGTCCCGGCGCAGCTGCTCCATGCCCCGCCAGGTACGCCGGGTCCAGACGGTCAGCACCGGCTTCACCAGCACCACGGCTAACCGTGGCCAGAATCCCACCTTCCGCCGCGCCACCTGCGTCCCCTCCTCGTGCCCCGACCACGCGCCCACGTCCCGCGACGAAATCATGCCTGCTCGCCCCGGGTCCGGCCAGTGAGGGTACCGCCGCCCGACTGGCAGGATGGTCACGTGCCCGAGCCGAGCTGGACCGTGGTGGTGCCGGTGAAGCGCCTCGGGGCGGCGAAGAGCCGCCTGCGGGGCGCGCTCTCCGGCGTACCCCATGAGGAGCTGGCGCTCGCCCTGGCGGCCGACACGGTCCGCGCGGTGCGGGCCTGCCCGGCGGTGGCCGAGGTGCTGGTGGTCACCGACGACCCCCGGGTGGCGGCGGAGGTCACCGCGGCCGGCGCCCGGGCCGTGCCGGACCCGGCGGGCGGATTGAACGCCGCCTTCCGGCACGGCGCGACGGTCGCCGGGCCGCGCGCCGCGGTGGCCGGCCTCACCGCCGACCTGCCGGCGCTGCGCCCGGCCGAGCTGGCCGGGGCGTTGCGGGCCGTCCCCACCGGCCCGCCGGGGGTACGCGGGTTCGTGGCCGACGCCCCGGGCAGCGGCACCGTGCTGCTCGCCGCGCCGGCCGGGGTACCGCTGGATCCCCGCTTCGGGGTGGGCTCCGCCGCGGCGCACGCGGCCGGCGGGGCGCGGCCGCTGCGCGGCGACTGGCCCACCCTGCGGCGGGACGTGGACACCGCCGCCGACCTGGCCGCCGCCGCCCGGCTGGGCCTGGGTCCGCGCACCGCCGCGCTGCTCGGCGCCCGCACGGCCGCCACCCCCGGCTGACCGGTCCCGGGCGGGCGCCACCGGGCGGCTGCGGGATCCGCTACGGTGCTGGCATGCAGGGCACGGTGGCCACCTACGACGCGTCGACCCGCAGCGGCGTGCTGCTCCTCGACGACGGCACCGAGCTGCCCTTCCCGGCCCGTGCCTTCGACGCCTCCGGGCTGCGGCTCCTCCGGCTCGGGCAGCGGGTCCGGATCGAGCGGGACGCCGCCGGCGAGGTCGTCCGGGTGACTTTGCCGACCATGTCCTGATCGACCTGCCCCGAGTTCATTTTCTGTTCACCGATGTCGGGGAATCATGAGGTGGTGAGCACCCCTCGCGAGCACCCCGAGAGTCCGCCGCACCTCCTGCACCCGACCGCGCCCCGTAACGGCGCCCCGACCCGGGGCAGCGACGGCCGGTTCCGCCGGATCCGCTCCCCGGAGGAGAACCTCGGCGCCGAGTCGGCCGCGCCCGATTCCGCCGGCCTGGAGGAGTCACTCGACCCGGTGGAGGGCCCGGGCCCCGGGCCGGACGTCGCGCCGCCGGCCGCGCAGACGCTGCCCGAGGACCGCTTCCTCAACCGCGAGCTCTCCTGGCTCGACTTCAACGCCCGGGTGCTGGCGCTCGCCGAGGACCCCCGCACCCCGCTGCTGGAGCGGGCCAAGTTCCTGGCCATCTTCGCCAGCAACCTCGACGAGTTCTACATGGTCCGGGTGGCCGGGCTGAAGCGCCGGCTCTCCGCCGGCCTGCCGGTCCGCGGTGGCGACCGGCTGCCGCTGCGGACCCAGCTGGAGCTGATCGCGGAGAAGACCGCCGACCTGGTGGCCCGGCACGCCGCCTGCTTCGTCGACGACGTGCTGCCCAAGCTCGCCGAGGAGGACATCCGGATCCTGCGCTGGAGCGACCTGGACGACGCCGAGCGGGAGCGGCTGCGCACCTGGTTCCGGGAGCACATCTTCCCGGTGCTCACCCCGCTCGCGGTCGACCCGGCGCACCCGTTCCCGTACATCTCGGGGCGGTCGCTGAACCTGGCCGTGTCGGTGCGCGACCCGGACGGCGGCCCGGAGCTGTTCGCCCGGGTCAAGGTGCCGAACAACGTGCCCCGGTTCGTCCGGGTGGCCCGCAACCAGCCGGGGGCGCGCTTCCTGCCGGTGGAAGACCTCATCTCGGTGCACCTGGGGCAGCTCTTCTCCGGCATGCAGGTGGTCGAGTGCCACCTGTTCCGGGTCACCCGCAACGCCGAGGTGGAGGTCGACGAGGACCGCGACGAGGACCTGCTCCAGGCCCTCGAACGGGAGCTGGCCCGGCGCCGGTTCGGCCCGCCGGTCCGGCTGGAGGTGGCCGCCTCCATCTCCGACCACATGCTGGAGCTGCTCGTCCGCGAGCTGGACATGGACGGCCAGGACGTGCTCCGGGTCCGTGGCCTGCTCGACCTCTCCGCGCTCTGGCAGGTGTACGGCGAGGCCGACCGCCCGGACCTCGCGGATCCGCCGTTCGTGCCGGCCACCCATCCGCGGCTGACCGAGGGCGAGGTGCCGCGCAGCGTCTTCGCCACGCTGCGGGACGGGGACGTGCTGGTGCACCACCCGTACCACTCGTTCGCGACCAGCGTGCAGCGCTTCATCGAGCAGGCCGCCGCCGACCCGAACGTGTTGGCCATCAAGCAGACCCTCTACCGCACCAGCGGCGACTCCCCGATCGTCGACGCCCTGGTTGACGCGGCCGCCGCCGGCAAGCAGGTGGTGGTGCTGGTGGAGCTGAAGGCGCGCTTCGACGAGGTGGCGAACATCGGTTGGGCCCGCACCCTGGAGCGCGCCGGCTGCCACGTGGTCTACGGCCTGGTGGGGCTGAAGACGCACTGCAAGACCGCCCTGGTGGTGCGCCAGGAGGGCAACCAGATCCGGCGCTACTGCCACATCGGCACCGGCAACTACCACCCGAAGACCGCCCGGCTCTACGAGGACTTCGGCATGCTCACCGCCGACCCGGAGATCGGCGCCGACCTGACCGACCTGTTCAACGTGCTCACCGGCTACAGCCGGCAGACCGCGTACCGGCGGCTGCTGGTGGCCCCGCAGGGCATCCGGCGCGGCCTGATCGAACGGATCGAGCGGGAGGTCGAACACGTCCGGCTCGGCGTGCCGGGCCTCGTCCAGTTCAAGGTGAACGCGCTGGTCGACGAGGAGATCACCGACGCGCTCTACCGCGCGTCCCGGGCCGGTGTCCACGTCGACCTGCTGATCCGGGGCATGTGCACGCTGCGGCCCGGGGTGCCGGGGCTGTCGGAGAACATCCGGGTCCGCTCGATCCTCGGCCGGTTCCTGGAGCACTCCCGCATCTTCCGGTTCGGCAACAACGGCGACGCCGAGTTCTGGATGGGCTCGGCGGACCTGATGCACCGCAACCTGGACCGCCGGGTGGAGGCGCTGGTGCAGGTGAGCGACCCGGTGGCCCGGGCCGAGCTGGACCACGTGCTGTCCGCCGCGTTCGGTCCCGAGGTGGACGCGTTCGAGCTGGCCGGGGACGGTACCTGGCACCGACGTACCGGGACGGACGAGGCGCCGCTGGCGCGCCTGCAGGAGCTGCTGCTGCGCCGGGTGGGCGGGACGGCCGGCTGACCGGCCCCGCACGGCTTACGGTGAGCCGATGACGGACGACGAGCCAGGGCGGATCCGGGCGGCGGGCGGGGTGGCCTGGCGCCCCGCCGCCACGGGCGTCGAGGTCTGCCTCGTGCACCGTCCCCGGTACGGCGACTGGTCGCTGCCGAAGGGCAAGCTGGACTCCGGCGAACACCCGCTGCGGGCCGCCGTCCGGGAGATCGCCGAGGAGACCGACGTACGAGCGGTGCCGCAGGTGCGCCTGCCCACCGTCCACTACCGCAGCGAGGGCCGACCGAAGGTGGTCGACCACTGGTCGATGCGGGCGGTGGCGACCGGCGGCTTCCAGCCGGACACCGAGGTCGACGAGGTCCGCTGGCTCCCCGTCGACGCCGCGGTACGCCTGGTCAGCTATCCGCACGACGCCGAGGTGCTCGCCGCGTTCGCGGCGCTGCCGCCGGTGACCGGCACCGTGCTGCTGGTCCGGCACGCGCACGCCGGCAAGCGGGGCACCTGGACCGCCCCGGACACCGGCCGGCCGCTGGACGCCGAGGGCTGGGCGCAGGCGCGGGCCCTGGCCGAGCTGGTCGCCCTCATCCGCCCGGTACGCCTGCTCTCCGCCTCGGCCCGCCGCTGCCTGCAGACCCTCGACCCGGCGGCCGCCCTGCTGGACCTGCCGATCGAGGTGGTCGGTGACTTCGACGAGCCGCGGCCGGGCCAGCAGCAGGAGGAGTGCGCGCTGGCCGGGGCGGCCCGGCTGACCGAGCTGGGCGCCACCGGTGACCCGGTGGCGGTGTGCAGCCAGGGCAAGGTGATCCCGGGCATGCTGGAGCGGCTGACCGGCCGCACCGACGACTTCACCACCGCGAAGGGCGGCGGTTGGCTGCTCGCCTTCGCCGGCGACCGCCTGCTCGCCGCCGACCGCTTGTGAGGACGGGCCCCTTCTTGACGCGCTTCCCGCTGATGAGGGTGGGTCAGGGCAGGGTGAGGGTCACCGCGACCGGCAGGTGGTCGCTGGCGGTGCTGCGCGGCGCCGCCACGTCAGCTGCGGTGAGGCCGGGTGAGACGAAGACGTGGTCGATCTGCTCGCGCGGGTGGTCGGCCGGGCTGGTCGGCAGCGGCCGGGCGGCGGCCAGCGCGTCCAGCAGGCCGGCCGTGGTGAACGCGGCGAACGCCGGGTCGTCCGGCTCGGTGTTCAGGTCGCCGGCCAGCACCAGCGGGCGGCCGGCCGCGTACCCGACGGCGAAGGCGGCGACCTCGCGGGCCTGCGCCACCGGCCCCTGCCCGGGCGGCGGTTGCAGGTGCGTGGCGACCACGGCGAGGTCCCGGCCCCCGAGGTCGAGCGTGACGCCGAGGGCCTGCGCCCCGGTGGGCGCGCCGTGCGCGGCGAGCGGCCGGCTCCGCCCGGACCGCACCGGGTACCGGCTCAGCACCGCGTCGCCCCACACCGGATCGGCGGCCGGCGCGAAGACGTACGGCATCCGCAGCCGCCGCGCCAGCAGGGCGAGGGTGTCGTGGCCGCCGTTGAGCAGCCAGCCCCGGTCCACCTCGCTGAGCAGCACCACGTCCGGGCGGGCGCGCCGGACCACCCGGGCCACCGCGTCGAGGTCGAGCCGGCCGTCCAGCCCGAACCCCATCCGGATGTTGTACGCCACCACCCGTACCGCCGCCGGTGGGGTGGCGGGCGGCGCCGGCGGCTGCTCCGGCCGGGGCACCTCGCCCGCCACCCCGGCCAGCACCGCGAGCACGACGGCCGCCGCGCGCCGGGCGTATCCGGTCAGGACGGGGTCGGGTGGAACCGGTCCGGTGACGGCGAGCGCGGCGATCAGCACGGCCGTCCCCACCGGCACCCAGCCGTTGGGGTAACCCAGGTCGTAGGCCGCGTAGTAGGCGACGGAGGCGACGGCGAAGAGCAACATCCCGCCGACCGCCGCGTAGCCGCGCCGCGCGGCACCGTTGCCGGACACACGGGACGACGCGGCGTCGGTCCGGGCAAGGCAGCCGCCAAGGCCGACGGCGGCGAGCAGGTAGGCCCAGCCCAGCCAGCCGGGCCGGTCGGTGGCGAAGAGCACCGCCCCCGCGAGCAGGGTTGCGGGCCAGACCACCCGCCCGAGCCGGGCGGGTGCCCGGGTGAGCGCGGTCACCAGGAACAACCCGACCGCGACCGCCGGGAGCACCGAGGGGGAGTCGGCAGGCGGGATTGCGAGGCCGGGAAAATGGGACGTGCCGTACCCGTAGGAGTGCGAGGCGCTCCAGAGGGCCGGGGCCAGCGCCAGTTGACCGGCGATGAGCAGCGCCGGACCGACGAGCAGCCAGGCCCGCGCCCCCGTTCGGCCAATGGCCGGCCCGGGTTCGCCGGGCCGGGGTCGGGCCGCCGCCGACGCCGCCAGGAACGCCAGGACCAGCGGGACGCTCAACGTCCAGCCGAGCACGTCGCCCCGCCAGACCAGGTCCTCGGTGGCGAGCAGGGCGTGGCCCACGGCGGCGACGGCCAGGCCGAGCGCCAGACCGGGCACCGGCCGGTCGACCCGGGCGGCGGTGGCGGTGAGCCAGACCAGGCCGGCGAGCAGCCCGGCGCAGGCCAGCCAGAGCTGCGGTCGTCCGCCGGGGCCGGCGGTCAGGGCGAGCCGCGCCGCGGCCAGCAGCCCGGCCGCCACCAGGCCGACCGGGCCGGCGCCGAGGCGGCGGACCAGTGCCGGGGCGGTTAGAGCGAGCAGGAACCAGGAGAGCGCGAAGGCGCCGAGGAGTTCGGCCGGGGTCTCGGCCGCCCGGCCGAAGATGGTGATGATCGACGGCAGCCAGACCCGCAGCACGTCCAGCAGGACCACCACGCCGAGCGCGAGCGCGACGGTGGGGAGGTGACGGTGCCGCACGGGCGCCTCTTCTCGTGACCGACAGGGGTGTTCGGCACGGCGATTCTGCGGGGGCACCCGCGGACCGGTCAACGCGTACCCACGAGAAAAGGCGCCCACCGCGAGCGGTGAGCGCCCTTTCCAGGCCGTCCGGCCGGTCAGCGCCGGGTGGCGGCCTTCTTGGCCGGAGCCTTCTTCGCGGGCGCCTTCTTGGCGGCCGTCGTCTTCTTGGCGGCGGTGGTCTTCTTGGCGGCGGTGGTCTTCTTGGCCGCCGTGGTCTTCGCGGCCGTGGTCTTCTTGGCCGCCGTGGTCTTCTTCGCCGCGGCGGTCTTGGTCGCGGCGGCCTTCTTCGCCGGCGGGGCCTTCTTCGCCGGCGCGGCCTTCTTGGTCGCGGCGGCCTTGGCGGCCTTCGCCGCCGTGGTCTTCTTGGCGGCGGCGGCCGTGGTGGTCTTCTTCGCGGCCGCCGCCTTGGCCCCGGTGGTCTTGGCCGCGGCGGCCGCGGCGGTCTTCTTGGCGGCGGCCGTGGCCTTCGGCACCTTGCCGCCGGCCACCATCTCCTTGAAACCGGCGCCCGGGCGGAACGTCGGGACGGAGGTCTTCTTGACCTTCACCGCCTCGCCGGTCCGCGGGTTACGCGCTGTTCGGGCCCCTCGGACGCGCTTTTCGAACGCTCCGAAACCGGTGATAGCCACCTTCTCGCCCTTGGTGACCGCCGCCTGGACCTCAGCGAGGACCGCGTCGAGCGCGGCCGTCGCCGTCTTCCGGTCCCCCAGGCGAACGGCGAGCGCCTCGATGAGCTCGGCCTTGTTCACGACTTCCTCCCGATTGTGCGACTGACTCGACGCGAGCCATTCTGCGCGCACGGTATGCCCTGTGCTGCCTGGACACAAACATTCGGTGGAAAAAAGCCCTTGTGTCGTAACGGATTCGCCCCCACCGGCCGGGCCGGTGGGGGCGAAAAGCTATCTACGGTTAGGCGACCGAGGGCAGGAACGCCGGCCGGGACGCCTCGTAGGCGCTGATCTCGGCCTCGTGCCGAAGGGTGAGTCCAATGTCATCCAAGCCCTCCATCAGCCGCCAGCGGCTGTGGTCGTCGAGCGGGAAGGCCCAGGTGGCGTCCCCCGCGTGGACTTCTCGGGCGGTGAGGTCGACGGTGATCGTGGTGGTCGGGTCGGATTCCACCAGGTCCCAGAGTTCTTCCACGGCTTTCAATTCCAGCTCCACCGGCAGGAGCCCTTCCTTGAGCGCGTTGCCGCGGAAGATGTCACCGAAGCGGGGAGAGATCACGGCGCGGAAGCCCCAGTCCCGCAGCGCCCAGACGGCGTGTTCCCGGGAGGAGCCGGTACCGAACTCGGGGCCGGCGATGAGAATCGACGCACCCGAATGAGCGGGATCGTTCAGAACGAATGCCGGATCCTCCCGCCACGCGTTGAAGAGTCCGTCGGCGAAACCGGTCCGGGTCACCCGCTTGAGGTACACGGCGGGGATGATCTGGTCGGTGTCCACGTTGGAGCGACGCAGCGGCACGGCGGTGCCGGTGTGGGTGGTGAACTTGTCCATCTCTCGGCTGCCCTTCTACAGGTCGGCGGGGGCGGCCAGCCGGCCGACCACGGCGGTGGCGGCGGCAACCGGCGGGGACACCAGGTGGGTACGCCCACCCCGGCCCTGGCGGCCCTCGAAGTTGCGGTTGGAGGTCGAGGCCGAACGCTGGCCCGGCTGCAGCGTGTCGGGGTTCATCCCGAGACACATGGAGCAGCCGGCGAAACGCCACTCGGCGCCGGCGTCGGTGAAGACCTTGTCCAGGCCCTCCGCCTCGGCGGCCTCGCGGACCACGGCCGAGCCGGGGACCACCAGCATGCGTACGCCGTCGGCGACCTGGTGCCCGCGCAGCACGTCGGCGGCGGCCCGCAGGTCCTCCAGCCGGCCGTTGGTGCAGGAACCGACGAAGACCACGTCCACGGGCAGGTCACGCAGCGCGGTGCCGGGGGCGAGGTCCATGTACTCCAGGGCCCGCCGGGCGGCGACCCGCTCCGGCTCGGTGACGAACTCCTCCGGGTCGGGCACGGTCGCGCCCAGCGGCACGCCCTGCCCCGGGTTGGTGCCCCAGGTGACGAACGGGGTGATCCGGCTGGCGTCCAGGGTCACCTCGGTGTCGAAGGTCGCGCCCTGGTCGGTGGGCAGTGTCCGCCAGTGGTCGACCGCCGCGTCCCAGTCGGCCCCCTGCGGCGCGTTCGGCCGCCCCTTCAGGTACGCGAAGGTGGTCCCGTCCGGCGCGATCATGCCGGCCTTGGCGCCCCACTCGATGGACATGTTCGCGATCGTCATCCGGCCCTCCATGGAGAGGTTCCGGATCGCCTCGCCCCGGTACTCGACGATGTGGCCGCGCCCGCCACCGGTGCCCACCTGGGCGATCAGGGCGAGCACCAGGTCCTTGGCGGTGACACCCGGGGCCAACTCGCCGACCACGTTCACCGCCATGGTCTTCGGCCGGGCCTGCGGCAGCGTCTGGGTGGCCAGGACATGCTCCACCTCGCTGGTGCCGATCCCGAAGGCCAGCGCGCCGAACGCGCCGTGGGTGGCGGTGTGCGAGTCGCCGCAGACGATCGTCATGCCCGGCTGGGTGAGGCCCAGCTGCGGGCCGATCACGTGCACGATGCCCTGGTTCTCGTCGCCCAGCGGGTGCAGCCGTACGCCGAACTCGGCGCAGTTGCGGCGCAGCGTCTCGATCTGGGTGCGGGAGGTGGGGTCCGCGATGGTGAGCAGGTCGCCGCGCCGGGACCGGAACGCCGGGTCGTCGTACCCGGTCGGGGTGTTGTGGTCCTCGGTCGCGATCGTCAGGTCGGTGCGGCGCACCGGGCGACCGGCCAGGCGCAGCCCGTCGAACGCCTGCGGGCTGGTGACCTCGTGGAGCAGGTGCAGGTCGATGAAGAGCAGATCCGGCTCGCCGTCGGCGGAGCGGACGACGTGCGCGTCCCAGACCTTCTCGGCCAGGGTCCTCGGTTGAGTGACTCCCACCATCTGGACATCCTAAATTCTGGGAGGTAAATTTCGGCTTGTGGGACACAGTATGAGCGGTGTCGGCGTTCTCGACAAGGCGGTGGTCATCCTGGCCGCCTGCGTCGACGGCGCCAGCCTGGCCGAACTCGTTGAACGCACCAAGCTGCCCCGGGCCACCGCGCACCGGCTGGCACAGGCGCTGGAGATCCACCGGATGCTGGTCCGGGACACCCAGGGACGCTGGCGCCCGGGCCCCCGGCTCGGCGAGCTGGCCAACGCCGCGCCGGACGTGCTGCTGACTGCGGCCGAGCCGCTGCTCGCCGCACTGCGCGACGCCACCGGGGAGAGCGCCCAGCTCTACCTGCGCCGGGCCGACGAGCGCATCTGCGTGGCCGCCGCCGAGCGGGCCAGCGGACTGCGGGACACCGTGCCGGTCGGTTCGGTGCTGCCGATGACGGCCGGTTCCGCGGCGCAGATCCTGCTGGCCTGGGAGCCGCCGGAGGCGGTCATGCCGCTGCTGCCCCGCTCCAAGTTCACCGGCCGCACCCTGGCCGAGGTACGCCGTCGCGGCTGGTCGCAGAGCGTCGCCGAGCGGGAGGCCGGCGTGGCCAGCGTCTCCGCCCCGATCCGCGACCGCACCGGCCGGGTCATCGCCGCGATCAGCATCTCCGGCCCGATCGAGCGCCTCGGTCGACGCCCGGGCGAGCGCCACGCCATGGCGGTCGTCCGCGCCGGCCAACGCCTCTCCGGCCTCTGACCCACCCGCCTCTTCTCCCCTCCCCTGCCCTCCTCCGTCGATCAAGAGGTTCGCGTCACGGTTCCCGCGCTCCGGGACGCAAACCTCTTGATCGCCTCCGGGTGGCAGCGGGGGCACAGTGCGAGGGGGTGAGTGGGCCGGGGCGCTTGGGCGGGTTCCGGGAGGGGTGGCTCGGCGAGCGACCCCGCGCCGCGGGGTGGAGCCCTTGCCGCCCCGGCGGACGGTCCGCCACCCGGTCGAGGGCGCCCACACCGGCGACCAACGAAGAACGGCCCGCCTCGCGGGTGCGAGACGGGCCGTTCGGTGTGGTAGCCCCGACCGGATTCGAACCGGCGCTACCGCCTTGAGAGGGCGGCGTCCTGGGCCGCTAGACGACGGGGCCAGGCACTTTTCCTGCTTCACCGCCCTGACGAGCGGTGCGGCAGTATTCTATCGGCACCACGACCGGGGCCCGACGAGGGGGGTGGCCCGGCAAGGCCGCCCGATGACCCGGCCGAGGAGTCCCGGGACCCGGAGCAGCAGGGAACGCGGACATCGGGGCAGCCGTAGGCACCAAACAGCCCGCCCCACCAGGTGGGACGGGCTGCCAGCGCTTGTAGCCCCGACCGGATTCGAACCGGCGCTACCGCCTTGAGAGGGCGGCGTCCTGGGCCGCTAGACGACGGGGCCAGAACTTCCTGCTTCCCCACCCGACCGGGCGAGGAAGCTGCACTCTATCAGAGATCACTTGCCGCCCCTCTCGCGAGGAGCGGAGCGGAACTCCGCCAGAATCCAGCGTCCGGGATTCTCGCGAATCCGCGGTTGCGCTGGGGTACCAGGACTCGAACCTAGACTAACTGAACCAGAATCAGTCGGGCTGCCAATTACCCCATACCCCATTGGCCCCTTGCGGCGCCGGGAATGAACTTTACCCTCCCGGTGCCGGCAGGCCAAATCCAACCCCCCGAACCGCACTTGAACTGCGGAAACGAGGCGTCGGACGCGTCAGGCGACCGGCACCACCGGGTTGGTGAGTTCGCCGATCCCCTCGATCCGCACGGTGACCGTATCCCCGTCCGTGAGCGGGCTAACCCCCGCCGGGGTGCCGGTCAGCACCACGTCGCCGGGGAGCAACGTCATCACGTGGGAGATGTACGACACCAGGGCCGGAACGTCGAAGACCATGTCCTTGGTCCGGCCGAGCTGGCGCACCTCCATCTCCTCCGGGTTGCGACCCACCTCACAGCGGACCTCCAGGTCGGAGACGTCCAGCCCGGTGGTGATCCACGGCCCGATCGGGCAGAACGAGTCGAAGCCCTTGGCCCTGGTCCACTGCCCGTCGGAGCGCTGGAGGTCCCGCGCGGTGACGTCGTTGGCGCAGGTGTAGCCGAAGATGGCCCGCTCGGCGGCGGCCCGGTCGGCCCGACGCGCGCCCGGGGCGCCGATCACCACGGCCAGCTCCGCCTCGTGCTCGACCTGCTTGGAGAAGACCGGCAGCCGGATCGCGTCCCGGGGACCGATCACCGAGGTGGAGGGCTTGAGGAAGAGCAGCGGCTCCTTGGGCACCTCGCTGCCGTGCTCGGCGGCGTGCTCGGCGTAGTTGCGGCCGACACAGACCACCTTGCTCGGCAGGATCGGCGAGAGCAGCCGGACGTCGGAGAGCGCCCAGCGGGCACCGGAGAACTGGATCTGGCCGAACGGGTGCCCCTCGATCTCGGCGATGGTCAGGCCCTGCGGCCCGGCCTCCGACTCGCCCTCGACGACCCCGAACGACATTCCCTTGGCATGAGCGAAACGAGCGATACGCACCCGGCCAATCTATCCCCGGCCACGCCCGACGCGGTGGCGACCCGACGGCCGCGGACACCGCGAGCCGACCCCGCCGGGCGTCGGACGCGCGAAGGGTACGCCGGCCCGCGCCGGCCGGGGCGGGAATGCCGACTTCGTACCCGCCCGGCGGGCCGGGGCCCATAGCTTCGGGTCCGGAGGTTCGTTCGTATGCCTGCATCGAGACGACACCACAGGGCCCTGGCCGTGTTCGTGAACTGCCTGGGCGTCCTCGCCGCCGTACCGGCGCTGCCGCCGGCGGCTCCCCGGGCGGTGGCCGCACCCGCGCACCCGGCACCCGCGGCTCCGGCCGCGCCGGCGCAGCGCGCCACCCCGATCCCGACCGGCGTGCCGGCGGCCCCGCCCGCGGTGGCCCCGACGAAGGCGGCGCCGATCCAGATGTCGACGCCGCCGGTCACCGTGGCGGTGACCTCGGTGAACACCCCGACGCCCGGCTACCGGATCGCGGTGCGCAACGCCGGGAGCAGCATGGTCGAGACGACCGTGCGGCAGGAGCTGCCCACCGGGTCCCGGGCGACCACCGTGACCGGCGGGGGCCACGCCACCGTCCCGATCGGTTCGAGCGGGGCCAACGAGGTGACCTGGCGGCTGCGGCTGCCGGCGCACAGCACCACGACGTTGCACACCGCGCTCAACACGACCACCGGCGGACGGTCGGTCACCGCGCCCGCCTGCGTCTACGGCACCGACGGCACCCGGGCGTACGACTGCGCCACGGCGACCTGGACGGGGCCGGCCGTGGCTCCGGCGACGAAGGTGACGGCGGCGCCCACCTGGCGACGCCCGCCGGTGCTGCTGGCCGCGCTGGTCGTGGCCCTGGTGATCGTCGGCGGCGGGCTCTGGGCGTGGTGGCGCCGCCGCCGGCGGCGGGCCCGGCTGGCGCCGGGCGGTCCGGCGGGCGCCGGCGCCCCCGTCCACCCGGGCGGCCCGGCGGACCGGGGCGGCGTCTACCCGCGCCCGGCCATGCCCGCGGTGGCCGCCGGGCGGCGCAAGCCGCCGGTCTGGCTGATGGTCGGGGTGGCGGCGGCGGTGCTGGCCGGCGTGGTCGGCGCGGCCGGGTGGACCGCCAGCCAGCGGGTCGCCGCGATCGACACCGCCAAGCAACCGACCAGCGGCGCGTGGATGGGCAAGAGCGTCTCCGGGACGCTGGGGGTCCCGCTGCGCGAGACCGCGTTCGAGTTCACCGTCTACCGGATGGCCTGCGGCGCCGCGAGCCTGCCGGTGATGAAGCCGGGCGACCGGCAGTGCCTGGCCACGGTCGGGGTGCGCAACCTCACCCCGGGCGAGCAGACCTGGCACGGCCAGTTGCAACGCGCCTATCTGCCGGGAGGCAACTGGGTGTCCGCCGACGAGGACGCCACCCGGGTGGCCAACCTGGGCCAGGACGTCTTCGCCAAACCCGTCGCCGCGGGCAGCCGGGTGCTCCTGCCGCTGGTCTTCACCGTGCACGGCACCGACCCGCCGAAGCAGTTGGAGCTGCGCAGCGGGGTCTTCTCCGCCGGGGTCCGGGTGGACGTGGCCTGACCGGGGGGTCGGGCGGCGGTCGTACCCTGGGGTCCGTGACCGCCGCCCTCGCCCCCACCGCCGCCCTCGACGCGGCCGACTGGCAGGCCCGGCGCCGGGCCCACGAGGAGCGGGTGGACGCCTGGCTGACCCCGCACCTGGCCCGCCGCCGGTCCGGGGTGAAGCACCCGGTGGAGGACTTCCTCTTCACCTACTACTCGCACCGCCCGGCCCAGCTGCGCCGCTGGCACCCGGGCGCGGGGGTGGTGCTGCGCGAGGCGGACCCGGCCGGGTTCGGCCCGGAGTACGCCGTCACCGCCGCCGGGCTCACCCTCGACACGGGTCGGGTACGCGCCCGCCGCGCCGATTCGATCCGCTGGATCCGTACGCTGCTCGCGGCGACCGCCGCCCGCCCGGCCCACCTCGGCTGCTTCGGCGTGCACGAGTGGGCGATGGTCTACCGGCAGACCCAGGACGAGGTACGCCACAACGCCTGGCCGCTGCGGCTCAGCCCGCAGGCCACCGCCGCGGTGGTCGAGGAGCGGGGCGTGCGGTGCAGCCACTTCGACGCGTTCCGGTTCTTCACCGCGCCGGCCCGGCCGCTGAACCTGCTCACCCCGACCCGGGAGAGCCAGCACGCGCTGGAGCAGCCGGGCTGCCTGCACGCCAACATGGACCTCTACAAGCTTTCCTACAAGCTCTCGCCCCTGGTCCCCTCGGAACTCGTGGCCGACTGCTTCGAGCTGGCGAGAGAGATCCGGACCCTGGACATGCGCGCCTCTCCGTACGACCTCGCCGCACTGGGCTACTCGCCCGTCAGGATCGAAACCGTCGAGGGCCGGCACGAGTACGTGCAGGCGCAGCGGTCGTTCGCGGAGCGGGCTGCTCCGCTGCGCACGCGTCTGATGGTGGAGTGCGATCGGTTCCTCGCCGCCTCGGACGGCTGACCAACGTTCCCAGTCACCGCGGCGATCGGATCCGCCGGCGGGGCCAGCAGCCCTGGCGGCCTGTTCGACCTTCGCGCAGTGGGCTGCGCGGGCAGCGTCATCGACCGCTTCCTAGCCGGGCGCCGGACGGACTCAGCCCGCCGGGTGGCCCCGGTGCCGTGCCCACTCCGGGGCGAGGATCGACATGACCGTGGCGTCCACCCAGTCGTCGCCGTCCCGCAGCACCTGGCGTTCGGTGCCCTCGGCGACGAAGCCGACCTTCTCGTACACCCGGCGGGCGCGCGGATTGAACGCGAACACGTGCAGCCCGATCCGATGCAGGCCGAGCTGCTCGAAGCCGTACCCGACGACGAGCCGGACCGCCTCGGTGCCGAGCCCGCGGCCCCGGCCGGCGGGGCCGATGAGGGTGCGGAAGGTGCAGTTGTCGTTGTGCCGGTCCCACTCGTAGAGGACCACCTCGCCGACGCACTCCCCGGTCGCCCGATCCACCACCGCCAGGTCCAGCCGGTCGGTCTGGGCACTGCGGCTGCCGTACCAGTCGCGGAGCCGGTCCAGGTCGAACCGTTCCTGCGGCGGGCTGCCGGTCAGCCGGATCACTTCCGGGTCGGCCAGGATGACCTGGAAGGCGGCAGCGTCGTCGACGGTGAACGGGCGCAGCACCACCCGCTCGCCGGTGAGGGTGGGCTTGATCGAGAAGTCGGTCGGCACGCGGCGGATTGTCCGGCGTGAGGATCCGCCGGCCCAAACCGTTTTCGCCCGGTCGGCCGGCCGCGTTGCGCCCGATCACCGGTGAACAACCCCCGGGCGTTGGCAGAGTGACGTGGTGGGCGACGCCCGTCGAATCCAGTTGGCCGGCACCGAGGGTGCCGTCAGCCGGCTGGAACTGTTCCTCGACCTGATCTTCGTCTTCGCCTTCCTCAACGTCACGGGAGTGACCGCCGAGCAGCTGAACGCCGCGGGGTTGCCGCGGGGTCTGCTGCTGCTGGTGCTGCTCTGGTGGTGCTGGGCGCCGTTCGCCTGGCTCGGCAACTCCGTCCGGCTGTACCGGGGCGTCATGCCGGTGGTGATGTTCGGTCTCAGCGCGGCACTGTTCGTGATGGCCCTGACCGTGCGGGAGGCGTTCCTCGACCGCCCCGGGGGGCTGCCCGGGCCGGTCGTGTTCGCGCTCGGTTACCTGGCTGTCCGGACCACCGTCCTCGCGGTCGGCACGCTGGCCGGCACCAACGGGCAGGGCCGGCGGCTGTTCCGCCAGGCCTGGCCACCGGTGCTGGCCGCCGCCCTCTTCCTGCTGGCCGCCGCGCTGGTGCCCGGCTGGATCGAGGACCCGGTGGTCCGGGAGTGGATCCGCTTCGCGCTGGTCGCCTGCACGGTTGTCGTCGAGTACGGCGCGGCGCTGCTGATCGGGTCGGAGCTCTGGCGGATCGGCTCGAGCCGGTACTGGGCGGAGCGGCACAGTCTCATCATCCTGATCGGGTTCGGCGAGACGATCATCTCGGTGGGGCTCAGCCAGGGCGCCGCCGTCGCGCAGCCGCTGACCCCGGTGGTGCTGGTCGGGGCACTGCTCGGGGTGGCGCTGGCCGGCGCGCTCTGGTGGACGTACTTCGACGTGGCCCGGTTCGCGGGAGAGCAGGCGCTGGGGCAGGTTTCCGGGGAACGCCGCAGCCGGCTCGGCCGGGACGCGTACAGCCTGCTGCACCTGCCGATGATGGCCGGTCTGATCCTGGTGGCGCTCGGGCTCAAGAAGGTGCTCGGGGACCTGCGCGTACACACCGACAGCGAGACCACCACGCCGGGCTTCGAGTCGCTGGTGCTCTACGGCGGGGTGGCGCTCTACCTGGTAGGGCTGATCCTCTTCGAGATCCGTACGCTGCGCCTGCTGGGTCGGTCGCCGGTGCTGGGTCTCCTGCTGGTGGCGCTGCTCGCCCCGCTCGCCCCGCACCTACCGGTGCTGGTCCAGCTGGCCCTGCTCACCGCGGCGGTGGGCGCGATGGCGCTGGCGGACGTGACCGTCTTCCGGACGCGGCACCGGCGACTGCACGCGCAGATCGCCCCGGCCCACGAGCACGCCCGGGTCACGCCGAAGGAACTCTTTTTCGACCTCGTCTTCGTCTACGCGTTCCTGCAGGTGGCCGCGTTGATGTCCGACGACCCCACCGGGACCGGCCTGGCCCGGGGGCTGCTCGTGCTCACCATCCTCTGGCTGGCCTGGTGCGGGTACGCCTGGCTGGCCGCCGTGGTCCGCTCGGAGAGTCCCGTGGTGCGTCTGGTCATGGTCCTGGTGGTCGCGCTGACCGCACTGATCGCCCTGGCCAGCCCGCAGGCGTTCGCCGACGCGCTCGGCGGTCTCCCCGGGCCGCTGGTCTTCGTGGCCTGCTACGCGGCCATCCGCCTGCTCCACCTGGCCTCGTTCGGGCTGGTGGCGTGGCAGGACCCGGGCTGGCGGACGCCGCCGGTGGCCACCGCCCTGCCGACGCTGATCGCGCTCGCCCTGCTGCTGGCCGCCGGGCTGGTGCGCCCGCCGGTCACCGACCTCCACCGGCTCACCCCGGTGCAGGTCGCGCTCTGGCTGCTGGCCATCGCGGTCGACTTCGGCGGGAACGCCCGGATCGGTCTGCGCCACCTGCGGATCGGCTCTGCCGAGCACTGGACCGACCGGTACTCCCTGATCATCATCATCGGGCTCGGCGAGGCGGTGATCTCGATGGGCTCCGCGGTGCTCTACACGCCGATCTCGGCCCGGATCATCGTGGCGGCGTTCCTGGGCACCGCCCTGCTGGCGAGCCTGTGGTGGGTCTACTTCGGCTGGGGCAGCGCGGAGGGGGAGCGGGTTCTGGCCGCAGCGCGGGGCGAGCGGCGTACCCGGCTGGCCCGCGACGCGTACACCTGGCTGCACCTGCCGATGGTCGCCGGGATCGTGCTGGTCTCGCTCGGCCTGCGCAAGACCATTTCGGCGTTGGGCAATCGGGGCTTCTTCGAGTTCGGGCCGCCGCCGTACCCGGTGGGCCATGTGGCGCTCTTCGGCGGCGTGCTGCTCTACCTGCTCGGCGACCTGGCGTTCCGGCGGCGGCTGACCGGGCGGTACCGGCCGGCCCGGGTGGTGCGGGCGCTGGTGGTCGCGGCTCTGCTGCCGCTGACCGGCTCGCTTGCGGCGCTGCTCGCGCTGGCCCTGCTCACCACGGTCTGCCTGGCCTTCACCGTGTTCGAGGTGGTACGCGGCCACGTGCCGGCCGGCACCGGGCCGGTGACCGCCCGCTGAACGCGCGGTGGCCGATCAGTCCCCGTCCACCCGGCGGTCGCGCTTGCGTTGGGACCGGCGCTTCTTCTCGGCCAGCCGGCGTTCCTTGGCGGCGCGCGAGGGCCGGGTCGGGCGGCGCGGCTTCGGCGGCGGGGCGACCGCCTCGCGCAGCAGTGCGGCCATCCGGTCGCGGGCCGCCTCCCGGTTGGCCAGCTGCGCCCGGTGTTCGCTGGCGGCGACGGTGAGCACGCCGTCGACCAGCCGGTTGGCGAGCCGGTCGAGGGCCCGGGCGCGCAGCGTCTCGGGCACGCTGGGCGAGCCGGCCAGGTCGAAACTGAGCTCGACCCGGGAGTCGGCGGTGTTGACCCCCTGCCCGCCCGGCCCCGACGAGCGGGAGAACCGCTCCCGCAGCTCGGCGGCGGGGACCACGAGCCGGTCGGTCACCCGCAGTCCGTCGTCCACGTCCCGAGGCTAGCGCCCCGGCCGGAGGCTCGGGGTGGGGGTCACGGTCCCGGTCGGGGTGGGCGCCGGACCGGCCCGCTCGTGGTCTGAGCCGGCTGCCGCGTACGCGGCCGCGCCGACCAGCAGCAGAGCGATCACGCCGACCTTGACGACCACCGCGCGGATCGCCACCCAGGCGTTCCGCCGGGCGCCGGGGACGGTGCTCCGGATCGTGCGGTAGTCCGTCCAGCCGCGCTTGGCACGGGCGTACGCCGCGCCGACACCGGCGCCGATGATCAGGCCCACGACGAGGAGGGCCGCGATTACAGCTTGCTCCACTCACGCCAGTATCCATACTCAGCGTAATATTTCCATGGCCCGATGGCCTCGGGGCGGATATCCGACAGTTCCTGTCCCGCGACCGCCGGCCTGAACTTCCGCAGCTCAGCCGCCCCGCCCGATGATGGTGTCGGCGGTCTGCTGGACCTGGTCGATCGGAATGGCGAAGCCGATGCCGATCGAGCCGCTGCCGTCGATGGTGGCGATGGCCGTGTTCACCCCGACCACCTCACCCCGGGCGTTGACCAGCGGCCCACCCGAGTTGCCCGGGTTGATCGAGGCGTCGGTCTGCACCGCGGTGTGCCGGCCGCTGCCGATGCGTACCTGCCGGTTGAGCGCGCTGACGATACCGGCGGTGACGGTGCCGGCGAGGCCGAGCGGCGAGCCGACCGCCAGCACCGGCTCCCCCACCCGGGTGGAGTTCGGCTTGGCCAGCGGCAGCGGCGGCAGTCCCGCCGACGCCGGCACCTTGAGCACCGCCAGGTCGCTGCTCGGTTCCCGGCCGACCACCTGGGCGGTGAACCGGCGGCCGTCCGCGGTCTCCACGGTCACCGGCCCGGAGCCGCCCCGGGACAGGATGTGGTCGTTGGTGACGATGTGCTGCTCGTGGTCGATGGCGAAGCCGGAGCCGGTGGCCGAGGCGCCCGAGGTGCCGCCGACCATCACCGAGACCACGCCGGGCACGGTCTTCTCGGCGGCGGTGGTCAGCTCCGCCGGCACCGGCGCCGCGGACGCCGCGGCCGGGCCGGGCGCGTCGCGGCCCGCCACCCAGCTGCCGGCCGCCGCACCGGAGACGGTGGAAAGGGCCACCACCGCCAGCGCGGTCAGCATCCGCCCGCGCCACCCCCCGCCGCCCGGGCCGCGCTGCGATCCGGGTACGTCCCACCGCCCGCGCCCGTCCGGGCCCAGCTCCGGCGAGACGAACCACGGGCCGCGCGGCTCGCCGAGTCCGGTCTGCACTGCCATACCTGGCTCCTCACGTGTCGTGCCGTCCTGCCGTTGGGGTGCCGCGGTTCAGGGCAGCCGGGAGAACCACCGCAGTGATCCGGCGGCCGCGCCCATGGCGAAGACCAGCCCCAGGCCGATGAAACGGGCGGAGATGTCCTGCCGTTCCTTCCGATAGCCGACCGACGTGCCGATGTCCTCGTAGACGTCCCGCAGCTCGGCGCTGCTGGTCGCCTCGTGGAAGCCGCCCCCGGTCTCCTCGGCCACCGCCTTGAGGGTCTGGCCGTCGACCGGCACCTGGATCGCCCGTCCGCCCCGGTCGACGAAGCCGGACGGCGTACCGAACGAGATGGCGTGCACCGGGACCTTGGCCGCCACCGCCTGGGCGGCGGCCTCCATCGGATCCATCCCGGAGGTGTTCGCCCCGTCGGAGAGGACGATGATCCGGGCCGGCGGCGGATCCTTGGCGGCCTTGGCGTCCAGGCTCTTCACCGCGCCGAGGGAGGTGCTGATCGCCTCTCCGATCGCAGTGCCCTGGACGCCGGTGACCCCTTCGGCCAGCCGGCCGATCCCCTCGTGCAGCGCGTCCCGGTCGGTGCTCGGCGGCACCAGCACCGCCGCGCTGCCGGCGAAGGCGACCAGGCCCACGTTGAACTCGTCCGGGAGGCCGTCGACGAACCGGCGGGCGGCCTCCTTGGCGGCGGTCAGCCGGTCCGGGTCGACGTCGCTGGCGAGCATCGAGGTGGAGACGTCCACGGCCACCATCACGGTGGCCCGTTCCCGGGGCACCCGCACCTCCGCGCTGGGCCGGGCGAAGCCGACCACCAGCAGCGCGAGCATGGCGAGGAAGAGGCCCGCCGGCACGTGCCGGCGCCAGGCCGGCCGCTGCGGTGCGACCCGGTCCAGCAGGCGCAGGTTGGTGAAGCGAACCGCGTACCGGCTCTGCCGGCGCTGCATCATCAGGTAGCCGACGACGAGCGCGGCCACCCCGAGCAGCAGCCACAGCCGGCCGGGCGACTGCCAGTTCACGCGGCACCTCCCCGGGTCGCGGCCGGTGCGGCGGCCAGCCGGCGCTGGGTGTGCACGTGCCGCACGATGTCGGCGCTCCAGTCCCGGTCGGTCCGCAGCGCCAGGTGGGTGGCGCCGGACCGGCGCAGCGCCTGGCGTACCTGGTCGCGCTGGGCGGCGGCGGCCTCCGCGTACCGCGCGCGCAGGTTCCGGTCGCCAGTCCACACCTCGCGACGCCGGCCGGTCTCCGGGTCGACCAGGGTGATCAGGCCGACGTCCGGCAGTTCGAGTTCGCGTGGGTCGGTCACCTCGACGGCGAGCACCTGGTGCCGGACGGCGAGCCGGCGCAGCAGGGCCTCCCAGGGCGGGCCGGCGGCCGGGTCGTCGGGCAGGGCGTCGAGGAAGTCGGAGACGATCACCAGCAGGCCCCGGCGGGTGGCCATCCGCTGCATGCCGGCCAGCCCGTCCGCCAGCGTCGGCGCGGAGCCGCCGTCGTACCCGCCGGCCGCCGGCGCCAGCCCCGGCTCGCGGTCGCGGCGCGGCGTAGGACGCGCCGAGCCGGCGCCGTCGGAGCGGCGTGGCGTCGGATGCGCCGCGTCGGAGTCGTCGTAGCGGGGCGCGGTCAGCAGGGCGCGGAGCAGGCCGAGCAGGTGGGTGCGGCCGCTCCGGGCCGGGAACCGGCGTACCCCGTCCAGGGCGAGCACCTGCGCGCCGAGGCGGTTGCCGACGCCGGCGGTGAGGAACCCGACCGCCGCCACGGCGGCCACGGCCAGCTCGCGTTTGTCCAGCGTGGCCGTGCCGTACTCCATGCTGGGGCTGGCGTCGACCAGCAGCCAGGTGGTCAGCTCCCGGTCGGCGTCGACCTCCCGGACGTGCGGGACGGTGGTCCGGGCGGTGACCGCCCAGTCCATCCGGCGTACCTCGTCCTCGCCGGGTCGGTACTCCCGGCTGCCGGCAGCCTCGCTCCCGGGCCCCGGCAGCAGGCCCCGGTACTGGCCGTGCAGCAGCCCGTCGAGCCGGCGGGTGACGGTCAGCTCCAGCCGGCGCAGCCGCTGGTCGGGGGTGAGGTCCATCAGGGTCGGCTCGGGCTGGACGGGTGGCACCCGGCGCCTCATGCCGCCGCCAGGTCGGCCGCCGTCTCCGGGGGGCCGTGGACGACCCGGGGTGGCGGCACCGCCTCGATCAGCCGGTGGACCACCGCCTCGGCGGAGACGCCGTCGGCCACCGCGTCGAAGGAGAGCACCAGCCGGTGGGCGAGCACGTCGACGGCCAGGTCCCGGACGTCCTCGGGCAGCACGTACTCCCGGCCCCGGATCAGCGCCTGGGCGCGGGCGGCGGCGACCAGGCCGAGGGTGGCCCGGGGGCTCGCCCCGTACGCGAGCAGCGGCGCCATCTCGGGCAGCCCGAAGCGGCCGGGGTCGCGGGTGGCGAAAATGAGCCGGACCACGTACTCGGCCAGGGCGTGGTGGACGAAGATCTGGCTGGCCCGGCGCTGGAGGTCCCGCAGCCGCACCGGGTCGAGCACCTGTCGCGGCGTCGGCCGGTCGGCGCTCATCCGGTAGAGGATGGCCAGCTCGTCGGCGTCGCTCGGGTAGTCGACCACGATCTTCATGAGGAACCGGTCGCGCTGCGCCTCGGGCAGCTGGTAGACGCCCTCGGACTCGATCGGGTTCTGGGTGGCGAGCACCAGGAACGGGTCGGGCACGGCCCAGCTCCGGCCGCCGATGGAGACCTGCCGCTCGGCCATCGCCTCCAGCAGCGCCGACTGCACCTTCGCCGGGGCGCGATTGATTTCGTCGGCGAGCACCAGATTCGCCATGACCGGCCCGAGCTCGACGTCGAAGCTCTCGGTGGAGGCCCGGTAGATCCGGGTGCCGACGATGTCCGAGGGGACCAGGTCGGGGGTGAACTGGATCCGGGAGAAGGTGCCGCCGACGACGGTGGCGAGGGTATGCGCCGCGAGGGTCTTCGCCACCCCCGGCACGCCCTCCAGCAGGCAGTGTCCGTCGGCGACCAGGGCGGTCAGCAGGCGTTCGACGAGCCGATCCTGCCCGACGATCACGCGTTTGACCTCGAAGAGGGTCTGTTCCAGCTCGACGCCGCTCGCGTCGGCATCGGCCGGGCTGGGCACGCTGGCCAGGGTGTCCGAGATGTCCGTCACGGTGCTTGCTTCCCGTGCCGGAGGTCGGACAAACGTCGGATTATCAGCCCCTCCGCGACCCATCCCGGACGAGATCGGGACGACTCCCTCGGCCGGGTCGCAACGGCACGGCTGATACGTGAGGACCCAGGCCGGCCCGGACGGCACCGGCCCCCGCCACGGCGGGGGCCGAAAGATGAATTATCGGCGATTCGCGAAATTGCCTCAGGGCATCGCGCCGGGCACCCGGCCGGTACGGTGACGGCCGTGACGGGGGTAGTGCGCGAGGGGCGGACGACGGGTCGGGCGGCCCGGATCGCTACGGTGGCCTGCTGGCTGGCCGTGGTGCCGGCAGCCGCTTGGGCCGTGCTGCGGCTGGCCGGGCTGGAGCGGGGGCCGTTGGTGCAGGCGGTCGCCTTCACGCCGTACGTCGCGGCCGGTGCGCTGGCACCGCTGGCGCTGGCGCTCGCCCTGCGCCGCCGCACCCCGGCGGTGGTCGCGGCGGTCACCGCGCTGACGCTGCTCGGTGCGGTGGCGCCCCGCGCCGTCCGGGCCGACCAGCCGCCGGCCGACGGCCCCACCCTGCGCCTGCTCACCGCCAACCTGCTGCTTGGCGGCGCCGACCCGGCCGCGCTGGTCGGCCTGGTCCGCACTCGACGGGTCGACGTGCTGGCCGTGCAGGAGTTCACCCCCGGCATCGCCACCGAGCTGGACCGGCTCGGGCTGGCCACCCTGCTGCCCTTCCGGGAGCTGCACCCGGAGCCCGGCGCCGGCGGCTCCGCCCTCTACGCGCGCCACCCGCTCAGCGCGACGGGCGTCCGGCGCAACAACGGCTTCGCCTTCCTCCAGGCGTACGGGACCCTCGCCGTGCCGGGCGCGCCACCCCTGCGGGTGGAGTCGGCGCACCCGGCCTCCCCGTACGCCGTCGCGGTGGTCCCGGACTGGTGGACCGACCTGCGGGCGCAGCCACCCGCCACCCCGCGCGGGCAGCTCAGCGTGCTGGCCGGGGACTTCAACGCCACCCTCGACCACGCGCCGCTGCGCGACCTGATCGCCACCGGTTACGTCGACGCGGCGGACGCGGCCGGCGCGGGGCTCGCCGGCACCTGGGGCCCGTACGACGGCGACCGCATCCCGCCGGTCACCATCGACCACGTGCTGGCCGATCGGCGCATCGCGGTCCGCGCGGTCGAGGTGCACCCGCTCCCGGGCAGCGACCACCGCGCCGTCCTCGCCGAGCTGCGCCTGCCGGCCGCGCGCTGAGCGCGCCGGCCGACCCACGTCGGCAGAGCCACCTCCTCACACCCGGGCGCGGTCCAGGCCGTAGGTGAGCGCGTCGACGAGCGCGTGCCAGGACGCCTCGACGACGTTCGGGTGCACGCCGACCGTGGTCCAGTCGCGGCCCGTGCCGGCGGTCTCCACCAGCACCCGGGTGACCGCGCCGGTGCCGTGGCTGCCCTCCAGGATGCGGACCTTGTAGTCGGCCAGCTCGAAGTCGCGCAGCTCCGGGTAGTGCCGGGCCAGCGCCGTACGCAGCGCCTCGTCCAGCGCGTTGACCGGGCCGTTGCCCTCGGCGGTGGCGATCACCCGCTCGCCGCGTACCCGGATCTTCACGGTGGCCTCGGAGACCACCGCGCCGTCCTCGCGGTGCTCGACGATCACCCGGTACGACTCCAGGGTGAACGGCCGCGGCGCGGCCCGGTCCGGCAGCTCGGCCCGGACCAGCAGCTCGAACGAGGCGTCGGCGGCCTCGAACGACCAGCCGCCCGCCTCCAGCTCCTTCACCCGCTTGGTGACCGTGGCGAGCGCCTCCGGATGGCCGGCCAGGTCCAGACCGAGCTCGCGGCTCTTGAGCTCGATGCTGGCCCGGCCGGCCATCTCGGTCACCAGGATCCGCATGTCGTTGCCCACCACCGACGGGTCCACGTGGTTGTAGAGCAACGGGTCGACCTTGATCGCGCTCGCGTGCAGTCCCGCCTTGTGGGCGAAGGCCGCGGCCCCGACGTACGCCTGGTGGGTGTCGGGGGCGATGTTGGCGATCTCGGCGATGGCGTGCGAGACCCGCACCATCTGTTCCAGGCAGCCCTCGGGTAGGACGGGCAGCCCGAGCTTGAGCTGGAGGTTGGCGACGACCGCGAAGATGTCGGCGTTGCCGGGGCGCTCGCCGTACCCGTTGGCGGTGCCCTGGAAGTGTCGGACGCCGGCCTCGACGGCGGCGATGGTGTTGGCGACCGCGCAGGCGGTGTCGTTCTGGCAGTGGATGCCGAGCAGGTCCGGCGCCACGCC
Source organism: Micromonospora sp. NPDC051924 (assembly GCF_055586005.1). Classification (NCBI taxonomy): domain Bacteria; kingdom Bacillati; phylum Actinomycetota; class Actinomycetes; order Micromonosporales; family Micromonosporaceae; genus Micromonospora; species Micromonospora sp. NPDC051924. The sequence goes on along the minus strand of NZ_JBVJJA010000006.1, from coordinate 32,932 downwards.
GGTGCGCGCGGTGACGTCGGCGATGGCGGCGGTGACCTGGGACGGCAGCATGCCGCCGTTGGTGTCGCAGAGCACGAACCGTTCCGCCCCGGCGGCGAGCGCCGTCTCCAGCACCGCGGCGGTGTACGCCGGGTCGTGGCGGTAGCCGTCGAAGAAGTGCTCCCCGTCGACGAAGACCCGCCGCCCCTGCGCGACCAGGCGGGTCACGGTGTCGCGGATCATCGCCAGGTTCTCCTCGGCGGTGGTCCGCAGCGCCCGCTCGACGTGCCGCAGGTCCGCCTTGGCGACCAGCGCCACGGCCGGCGTCTCCGCGTCGAGCAGCCCGCGCACCTGCGGGTCGGCCTCGACCGCCATCCCCGCCTTGCGGGTGGCGCCGAAGGCGACCAGGATCGCGTGCTTCAGGTCCAGCTCGGTGCGGGCGCGCCGGAAGAACTCGGTGTCCTTCGGCACCGCGCCGGGCCACCCGCCCTCGATGAAGCCGACCCCGAGGTCGTCGAGCAGGCGGGCCACCGCCAGCTTGTCGACCACCGAGTAGCTGAGCCCCTCGCGCTGCGCGCCGTCGCGCAGCGTCGTGTCGTACACCTGGAAGGTCATGGGAGTCCTCTTCTCGAACCTGCGGGGAGCAACAAAAAGACCCCCCGCGGATGCGGGAGGTCTGCGCGCTCGGCGAGGGGGAGGCCGGCGCGCTAGTTGCCAATAATCAGGACGGAGCTGGTCACGTTCCGTACTCTGCCACCCCGACCCCGGTTTTGGGAGGCAAAATCCACATGCCGGGACGGTGACGGAGGGTGGCCATACCCGACGGGCGGGCGGGTCCGGCGCAGAGCGCGCCGCCGGTGATCGACTTCACAAGTGATCCGCCCGCGGAGCGGCGGAAACGCGACTGCGGAAGTATCTGGAACCGATCCAGTTACCGGCCCCGCGCCGCTGACAAGCCGCTGCCAAGGAGGACCTGTGCTCACTGTCGGTGATCGCTTCCCCGAGTACGAACTCACCGCCTGCGTGTCGCTGGACGCCGACAAGGCGTTCGAGACGATCAACCACAAGTCCTACGAGGGCAAGTGGCGCGTGGTCTTCTTCTGGCCGAAGGACTTCACCTTCATCTGCCCGACCGAGATCGCCGAGTTCGGCCGGCTCAACGGGGAGTTCGCCGACCGGGACGCCCAGGTCCTCGGCGTCTCCGTCGACAACGAGTTCGTCCACTACGCCTGGCGCAAGGACCACCCGGACCTGCGCGAGCTGCCCTTCCCGATGGTCAGCGACATCAAGCGCGAGCTGACCGCCGCCTGCGGCGTGCTCGGTGAGGACGGCGTCGCCCAGCGGGCGACCTTCATCGTCGACCCGAACAACGAGATCCAGTTCGCCATGGTCACCGCCGGCTCGGTCGGCCGGAACGTCGCCGAGGTGCTGCGGGTGCTGGACGCGCTGCAGACCGACGAGCTCTGCCCGTGCAACTGGAACAAGGGCGGCGCCACCCTGGACGCCACCGCGCTGCTCGCGGGCGCCGGGGCCTGACCGTGGGGCTGGACGCGGTCAAGGCGGCTCTGCCCGAGTACGCCAAGGACATCAAGCTCAACCTCGGCTCGACCGCCGGCACCTCCACGTTGAAGCCCGAGCAGGCCTGGGGCACCGCCCTGGCCTGCGCGGTCGCCGCGCGGAACCCGGTGGTGCTGCGGGAGATCGCCGCCGAGGCGGCCGGCCACCTCACCCCGGAGGCAATCGAGGCGGCCAAGGGCGCGGCCACGATCATGGCGATGAACAACGTCTACTACCGGGCCAAGCACCTGATCGGCGACGAGCAGTACGCGTCGATGCCGGCCCGGCTGCGGATGCAGATCATCGCCCGGCCGGGGGTGGACAAGGGCGACTTCGAGCTCTGGTGCCTCGCTGTCTCGGCGATCACCGGCTGCGGCGTCTGCCTTGAGTCGCACGAGAAGACCCTGCGGGCGGCCGGGTACACGCGCGAGCAGGTGCACGAGGCGCTGCGTATCGCGGCGGTCGTGCACGCCGCGGCGGTGGCGCTGGACGCGGAGGCCGCGTTGGCCTGAGTCACAGGTGTACCGATCTCCGCACCGGGTACGAAAGGGTTCGACAGGCACATCCCCCGAGAAAGTCGAGAAAGGGAGTGAACGCCATGGAGCGGCTCGACCCTCGAACGACCCACGGGACGCCGGACCCGCTGACCCAGGGTGGTCAGGGCGCCTTCGCGGGCGGCGCGCCCGCCGGGCGCTTCGATCCGTGGGCCTACCGGGACGAGGCCGGGGTGACCGGCATCGACCTGGTCGGCTACAAGGTGGAGGCGACGGACGGCGGTATCGGCAAGGTGGACCGGGCCAGCCACGAGGTGAACTCCAGTTACCTCGTGGTGGACACCGGGCCGTGGATCTTCGGCAAGAAGGTCATGCTGCCGGCCGGCACCGTCAACCACGTCGACCACGACGAGCGGAAGGTCTACGTCGACCGGGGCAAGGACCAGATCAAGGCCGCGCCCGAGTACGACGAGAGCACCGACACGGATCCGGCGTACCGGGAGAAGCTCGGCGGGTACTACGACGACACCTACTCGTCGATCCCGCCGGGTACCGCCCGGTAACGGAGACACCTGCGCAGGCGGCCGGCGGGGCACCACGGTGTCCCGCCGGCCGTTACCGTGTCAGGGGTGGACGCCACGGAGACCCCGCACCGCAGCCCCTTCCCCGCCCTCTTCAACTTCCGCGACGTCGGCGGCCTGACCGGTCACGACGGGCGTCGCGTCCGTCCGGGCCGGCTCTACCGCTCGGACTCGCTGCACCGGATCGACGAGACCGACCGGGCGGCGTTCACCGCGCTGGGCATCCGCACCGTCATCGACCTGCGCCGCGACACCGAGGTGGCCCGCGACGGCCGGGTGCCGGCGTACGACGGGCTCGCCTACCGGCACATCCACCCGGAGCACCAGGACTGGGCCACGGTCTCGTACGACCCGCAGGAGAGCCTGGCCCGCTGGCTCGCCGACCGCTACGCGGCCCTGGCGCAGACCGGCACCGCCGGCCTGGCCGAGGCGGTCGGGCTCATCGCGGACAGCGCCAACGCGCCGGTGGTGGTGCACTGCGTCGCCGGCAAGGACCGCACCGGCGTCGTCTGCGCGCTCACCCTCGCGGTGCTCGGCGTGGCCGATGTCGACATCGCCGCCGACTACGCGCTGAGCACCGAGGCGTCCGAGCGGTTCAGCGCCTGGGTGGCCGCCACGCTGCCCGAGGCGGAGCAGCCGCCCCGTCCCTACCTCGCCTCCCCGGCCGAGGCGATGACGCTCTTCCTCGCCGAACTGCGCGAGGGGTACGGCTCGGTGGACGGCTACCTGCGCCACGCCGGGGTGACCGACGCACAGCTCGACGGGCTGCGGGCGCACCTCCTGGACTAGGCCAGCTCGACCAGCGGGAAGGCCCGGTGCCGCCGGGGTGGGACCAGGAAGTTCTGCCGGCGGGTGCAGGTCAGGAAGCGTTCCAGGCCGTTGTCCTGCTCGGCCACCCGGTGCTTGCGGGCCAGGTCCACCGCGGCCTGGCTGCGCCGCATCCGGGCGAAGAAGTCGGCCGTCGGCACGAAGACGCTGAAGTGCAGCTTCGGCTGGCTGCTGCCGTCCGGCACGTCCAGCGCGTCGAAGCCCGGACCGTCCACCCGCAGGTGCATCGGGGTGCCGTCCGGCGCCCGGGAGGTGCGCTGGAGGGTGGAGAGGTGCCCCATCCGCCGCTCGCCGCGGGGCAGGCCGATGCCGCGGGCGGTCCGCTCCGCGTAGTCCGGCCCGCGGTTCTCGGCCGGCAGGAAGGACGGCCCGCCGCCGTCGGTCAGCTGGTCGGGTTTGCCCGGGTGCACCGGCGGCGCGTGGAACATGTACTGCACCCGCTTGGTGAAGTTGCCGTTGTCGCTGGGCGGGGTGTCCGGGGAGGCCATGTCGTAGAACTGGAGCATGTCGAGGATGACGTGCGACAGGTGCTGGATGCCGCCGTTGTCCAGGTAGTCGCCGGGCCGGGCGGTGGTGAGCCGGGCCGCGGCGTTGCCGGCGAAGGTGCAGATCGCCGGCGGGCCCGAGGCGTTGACCTGCTGGTCGGAGAAGCCCATCCACATCGGCGAGTCGGGCTGGATGAACCGGGCGTACGGCAGGTGGTTCTGCTCGGCCACCGACCGGGGCAGGCCGACCTGGGTGAACATGTGCCGGCTGGAGGTGACCGTGAGCAGGCCGGCGAAGGCCGGCGAGGGCGTCGGCCGGCCGGCCAGGGTGCCGCTGCCGTCGAACCAGGCGAGCACCTCCTGGATCACCGCGGCCCGGTCGCTGCGGAAGGTGAAGAGCAGGTCGTTCTGCTCGATCCGGACCGGCACGGTGAACCGCTTCTTGGTGACCCCCGGGTTGTCCGGGTGGACGTCCGTCGGGGCCGGCTCGGCCTCCTCCAGCACCGAGCGGGCCGGGTCGGCGAGCAGCTTCGGCAGGTGCGCGCCCACCAGTTCGCCGGTGAGCCCGCCGGGCAGCCGGCGGAAGTACGGCAGGCCGTACGACACGAAGGTCATCAGGCCGGCCGCGCCGAACGGGTACCGGGACTCCAGCGCGGCCAGCACCCGGACCAGTTCGCGCTGGTCGGCCGGGGTGGGGATACGGCCCAGCGCGGCGGTCAGGTAGACGGTGTGCACCGGCGGCATGACGAACGGGCCGCCGGTCGACGAGGTCTGCTCGGGCGCGCTGTACCGGGCCACGTCGAACTGGATGTCGGGCAGCTCCGCCGCGCCGTCCGGGGCGGCGGGGCGGGCCGGGGTGCGGGCGTTCGCCGAGCAGGCCGCGAGGGCCGAGGCGGCCATGGCCAGCGCGCCGCCGGCCAGCATGGTGCGCCGGCTGAGCCGGGGTTCGCCGTCCATCGGGTCAGCTGGACCGGCCGAGCGCGGCGCGCAGCGCCCCGCCCAGCGCCTCGTCGTCCGGGGCGGTCAACCGCGCCGTCCGGTCGGTGTCGCCCACGAAGCCCTCCCGGGCGCCCCCGTTGCGGGTCGGGGTCACCAGCACCTCGTCACCGTCCTGCTCGACGTCGACGTGCACGGTGCCCTTGGCGTAGGTGGCCCAGGACCGCAGGCCGAGCGCGTCGAGGACCGGCGCGAACGGCGACGGCCCGGTCCGCAGGTCCGGCGTGGGCACCCCGCTGCGCGAGGCGTCCAGCATGCGACGCACCGCCGCCCCCAGCTCCTTGTCCCCGGCGTCGCCGTCGAGGAGGTCGAAGACGCCGTTGGCGATCCACATGCCGTCGATGGTGAGCGAGGAGGAGTGCGCGACGTACCGACCTCTGCGCAGGTCGAGTCCAGCGGTTCTGATCATGGGTGTCCTCTGTCGACCGGGGGACGTCCCAGGGTACCCGTGGGACGTCCCCCGCCGGGCTGCCTACATCACGATGATCCGGACCGTCACGCCCTTCTGGGCGCCGTACTGGATTATCTGGTTCAACGCGTTCTGTTGGGCTGCGGTGGCCCCGCGCGGGACCACGATCTCCAACTCGCGGGCGGCGACCTGGCCGGGCCGGATGGTGACGCCGTCCCAGGTCACCGGGTTGCTCTTGGCGAAGCCGGCGGCCTTGTCCACATAGCCCTTGAGCCGGCTGGTCAGCTTCGCCGCCGACTGGTACGTCTTGGCCCCCAGGTCGACGCTCTTGATGCTGGTCGCGGTGCCGTTGGCGAACCGGTCGATGGTCGGGAAGCTGCGGGGCAGGTTGCCGCCGAGCTTCGCCTCGATGGCCAGGCCGCGCTCGAACTGGCCGAGCTTCCACACCGAGCTGCCCGCCTTGAGCCACGCCCCGGCCCCGCCGGTGAGGCCGCCGATCGCGGCGCCGATGGCGAAGTCCTTGAGGGCGTCGTTCCAGGTGTATTTGCGGCCGGTCACCGCCGAGATGCCGGCGCCGATGCCCACCGAGGTGGCGCCGCCGACCAACGCCCCGACGATGATGGCCACGCAGATCGGGCAGTCGCCGTTGGGGTCGGAGAGGTTGACCGGGTCGTTGAGGGCGTAGGTGTAGAGGTTGGCGCTGCCGCCGCCGAAGCCGGCCGGGTCCTGGCTGAGGAAGCGGCCCGTCTCCGGGCTGTACCAGCGGGCCCGGTTGTAGAGCAGCCCGGTGTCCGGATCACGCTCGCGGCCGGTGAACTGCTGGGTGTTGCCGCTGGCCGCGCCGCTGGCGGTGACCACGCCGAACGGGTCGTAGGCGTACTGGGTGGTCAGCGTGCCGGTGGAGTCGGCCAGGCCGAGCACGCTGCCCAGCGCGTCGGTGATCGGCACCCGGGCCCCGTCCACGTCGGTGCGGACCACGGTCTGGTCGAGCCCGGCGGTGAGCCGGTCGGCGACGGTCGCGCCGGCCTGCTCGCGGATCAGGTTCGGTCCGTCGTAGAGGAACGTGGTGGTGGCCCCGCCGGCGGTACGGCTGGCCAGCCGCCCGGCGGCGTCGTAGCCGTACGTCGCGGCCAGGCCCGGCCCGGTCACCCCGGCCAGTTCGCCCCGAGCGTTCCAGGTGTAGCCGAGCACCCCGTCGCCGGTGAGGTTGCCCTCGTCGTCGTAGCTGTACGTCCGGTCGCCCCGGGCGGTCAGCCGGTTCGCGGCGTCGTAGCTGGCCGGCGGGCCGGTGCTGGGGATGGTGACGTGGGCGAGGCTGCCGGTCAGGTCCGCCACCCGCCCGGCGGCGTCGTACCGGTAGCCGAGGTTGCCGATCGGCACCCCGCCGGCGCTCTCGTACGACATCCCGGTGAGCTGGGAGGCCGCGTCGTACGCGTACCGGGTGACCACGCCGGCCTGCTCGACCCGGTCGGTGCGCCCGGCCGCGTCCCGGTGCCAGGTGGCGGTGGTGCCGCCCTGGGTGATCTGCTCGATCAGGCCGCTGGGGTCGTAGTCGTACGCGATGGCGGGCTGCCCCGGCACGGTCATCCCGGAGCGCCGGCCGGTGTCGTCGTAGGAGTAGCCGACCGTGCCGGCCGGGCTGGTCACGCTGGTCACCTGGTCGAGGTCGTTCCAGGCGAGGCTGACCACGCCGCCGGCCGAGTCGTCGATGGTGGTGAGCCGGTCCAGGGTGTCGTAGCCGAACCGCTTGGTGCTCTCGTAGTTCGGGCCGGCCGTGGTGCCGTACCCGACGAAGGTGGTCCGGCCGAGCGCGTCGTACTCGGTGACGGTGGTCTTCCCCCGCCGGTCGGTGGCGGAGACCGCCCGGCCGAGCAGGTCGTACGACTGCCGGGCCTGCCTGCCCAGCGGGTCGGTGACGGTGACCGGCCGGTCCGAGCTGTCGTACGCGACGGTGGTGTTGTTGCCGCGCGGGTCGGTGACCTTGGTCAGGTTGCCGTTGCCGTCGTACTCGAAGGTGGTGCTGCGGCCCAGGCCGTCGGTGCTGGTGACGATCTGGTTGTCCGGGTCGTAGCGGACGTGCTCCAGCACGCCCTGCGCGTCGGTCACCGCCACCGGCCGGCCGGCCGCGTCGACGAAGCTGCGGGTGGTCCGGCCGAGCGGGTCGGTCACCGCGACGAGGTCGCCCTGCTCGTAGGTGTAGCGGGTGGTGTTGCCGAGCGGGTCAATGGACGAGGTGACCTGGCCGGCTCCGTTGTAGGTGTACCGGCGGGTCCGGCCGGCGGCGTCGGTGGTGGCCACCAGGTCGCCGTCGTCGTCGTACTCCATCCGGGTGCTCCGGCCCTGGTCGTCGGTGACCGAGGTGAGCTGCCGGTACGGGCCGCCGGAGGTGACCGTGGCGGACTGCGCGGCGGCGGTGCCGGCGAGCGTGGTGACCGCGTTCAGGTCGCCGTTCGGGCCGTAGCCGACGGTGGTGCGCCGGCCGTACGGGTCGACCAGCGCGGTGGGCAGGTGGGTGGCCGGGTCACGAATGGCGGTGGAGGTGCGCTCCGAGGCGGTGCCGACGTCGATGGTCTCGGCGACCACCCGCCGGTCGCCGTCGAAGCTGGTCTCCCGGACGCTGCCGTCCGGTTCGGTGACCGTGGTCTTCACGACCTTGCCGGTCGCGTCCGTGGTGTACGCGAACCCGTAGGTCACCCCGCCGGGCATGGTCTGGCCGGCCACCCGCCCGTTGGCGTCGTAGGTGTTGGTCAGGTAGGTGATGCCCCGGGCGTCGGTGACCGTGGTCATCCGGTGCGCGCTGTCGTAGGTGTAGCTGGTGGTCCGGCCGCCCGGCGAGGTGACCGAGGTGAGCCGGCCGGAGCTGTCGTAGCCGTACTGGACGACCCGGCCGGCGTTGTCCTCGGCCCGGGTGACCCGGCCGCTGGTGTAGGCGAGCTTGATCCAGCGCCCGTTCGGCGAGGTGATCTGGGTGATGTCGCCGGACTGCCCGCCGCTGGAGCGGGTCAGGGTGATCTGGTTGCCGTGCCGGTCCCGGATCGCCTGCAACGGCGCGTTCTCGCCGAAGACGTAGGTCATCCCGTCGGTGCGGACCAGGTCCCAGCCGTTGCCGTTCCAGCTCATCACCGAGTCGCGGAACGGTCCGGTGGTGTTGACCGCCCTGAAGACGGCGTCCGTCCAGCCGGTGCCGGGGCTGATCCGGTCGAAGTGGACCTTGCCGCTGTCCGGCAGCACCAGGTCGGCCTGGACGTACTGCTGCTCCGAGTAGATGAAGATGCCGTAGCCGAAGTTGGCGCCGATGCCGAACTCGCGGGAGTTGGTGTCGTTCTGCCGGTAGGTGCGGGTGATCGAGATCGGCAGCACGTCGTTGACCACGAGGTCGGTGTGCTCGTCGACGAAGAGCCCGCTGGCCAGGTCGACCGGGTCGCCGCCGGAGTCGCCGTCCTCGCCCGGGCCCGAGCCGGCCGGGCGCTTGCCGCTGCCGTTGAACATGGCGCCGGTGAACTCCCAGACCCGCACGTCCGGGTCGGGCACGATCTGCCGACCGTCCGGGCTGACCGTGCCGTGGCCGTAGATGTACCAGCCGGCCTCCGCGCCGGTCACCGCGCAGACCGCGGGCGCCTTCACCGCCTTGGCGGGCTTCTTCGGGTACGACTTGACCGGCGCCTTGGTGCACGGCACCCGGCCCGGGTCGTAGTCCCAGAAGTCCAGCCGGCTGCCCGGCGCCAGACCCTGAGTGTTCGGGTAGATGATCTGCGCGCCGTCGGGCAGGATCACCGAGCCGCCGGGCTGCACGGTGAAGTAGACCGGGGTGCGGACCCCGACCGGCAGCGGGAACGGCGGCTGGTCCACCGGGATCGCGGTGATGGAGAGCTCGGTGACGCGCTTGCCGGCCCGGTCGCGGATCACGCTGCCCTTGGGCAGCCGCACCTCGAAGCCCGGGATCGCCGGGGTGGTGATCACCGTCTGCTGCTTCGTCGGCGACGGGATGCGGACGGCGTGCTCGGTGTCCAGGCGGGTCATCCAGATCGGGTACGACAGCTCGACCGTCTCGCCGGCCTTCAGGTCCACCCCGGTCTCGAAGCGGCCGAACGCCCGACCCGGGCTGCTCGCGGTCGCGCCGTCGATGACCAGCACCTGGTGTCCGGCGGTGAGCCCGGCGAGCAGGAACCGGCCGCTGGCGTCGGTACGGGTGGCGTGCCGGCCGACGGAGAGCGTGACGCCCGGCAGCGGCTTGCCGTTGAGCAGCAGCGCCTGCCCGGCGAGGGCGGTGACCCCCGGCTCGGCCCGCCGCGCCGGTTGCACGTGGCCGTACGCGCCGGTGCGGTGGGCCGCCCAGTCCTCCCCGGAGAGGTTGAACCGGTCCGGCGTCCAGCTCTCGGTGACGTCGGCCGGCGCGGTCTTCGCGTCGGTGGTGGCCTTCGCCTCGGTGGTGGCCTTCGGGGCGGCGGCGGTGAGGCCGGCGGGCAGCCGAACCTCGCCGGTGAGGCTGCCGACCAGGGTGGACGACGGGTCGACGAAGACCGTGTACGTGCCGGTGGTGGGCAGGGTGAGCGAGTTGAAGGCGCAGGACGAGCCGCAGTACGCGCTGGTGGTCAGGTTGGACCCGTCCGGCTTCCGGACAATCGCCGAGGCGTTGTACGTGCCGTAGGTGCCGGCGCTCATCACCACGCTGACCACCTGGCCGGCGGTGCCGGCGAAGGTCATCGCGGCGTTCTGGCCGGGGACGGTGGTGGTCAGGGTGACCGTCGGCCCGCCCGGCGTGGCGCTCGCGGTGGCGTCCGCCGGGACGTCGTTCACCTGGAGGGTGACCGCGCCGGTGTACATGCCGTCCGGGTTCAGGAAGATCGTGTACGTGCCGCTGACCGGCAGCGTGGTGACGTCGAAGAAGCAGCCCGCCCCGCAGTAGGCGCTGCCGGTCAGGTTGGACCCGTCCGGCTTCCGCACGATCGCCGAGGCGTTGTAGGTGCCGTACGTGCCGGCGCTGCCCACCACGGAGATCCGCTGCCCGGCGGTGCCGGTGAAGGAGAGGGTCGCGTTCTGGCCCGGACCGGTGGTGGTGAGGGTGGCCGGGGCGCCGCCGATGCTCGCGGTGGCCGTGGCGTCGGCCGGCACGTCGTAGATCCGCAGGTTGACCGACCCGGTGTACATCCCGTCCGGGTTCAGGAAGATCGTGTACGTGCCGGTCACCGGCAGCGTCGTGGTGTCGAAGAAACAGCCCGCCCCGCAGTACGCGCTGCCGGTCAGGTTCGACCCGTCCGGCTTCCGCACGATCGCCGAGGCGTTGTACGTGCCGTACGTGCCGCCGGTCCCCTGCACCACGATCCGCTGCCCGGCCGTGCCGGTGAAGGAGAGCGTGGCGTTCTGCCCGGGCGCCGTGGTGCCGAGCGGCACCGCGTCCCCGCCGACGCTCGCGGTGGCCGTGGCGTCGGCCGGCACGTCGTAGACCCGCAGGGTCACCGAGCCGGTCGCGACGGCGTCCGGGTTCAGGAAGATGGTGTACGTGCCGGTCACCGGCAGCGTCGTGGTGTCGAAGAAACAGCCCGCCCCGCAGTACGCGCTGCCGGTCAGGTTCGACCCGTCCGGCTTCCGGATGATCAGCGAGGCGTTGTAGGTGCCGTACGTGCCGCCGGTCCCCTGCACCACGATCCGCTGGTTGGCCGTACCGGTGAACGTCAGCGTGGCGTTCTGCCCCGGGGCGGTGGTGCCCAGCGCCACCGCGTCGCCGCCGACGCTCGCGGTGGCCGTGGCGTCCGCCGGCACGTCGTAGACCCGCAGGGTCACCGAGCCGGTCGCGACGGCGTCCGGGTTCAGGAAGATGGTGTACGTGCCGGTCACCGGCAGCGTCGTGGTGTCGAAGAAACAGCCCGCCCCGCAGTACGCGCTGCCGGTCAGGTTCGACCCGTCCGGCTTCCGGATGATCGCCGAGGCGTTGTACGTGCCGTACGTGCCGCCGGTCCCCTGCACCACGATCCGCTGGTTGGCGGTGCCCGGGAAGGAGAGCACGGCGTTCTGGCCCGGCACGGTGGTGGTCAGGGTGACCGCGCCGCCGCCCGGGGTGGCGCTCCCGGTGGCGTCGGCGGGCACGTCGTACACCCGGACGGTGAGCGAGCCGGTGTAGGTGCCCGACGGGTCGACGAAGACGGTGTACGTGCCGGTCACCGGCAGTGTCGTGGTGTCGAAGAGGCAGGACGCCCCGCAGTAGGTGCTGCCGGTCAGGTTGGACCCGTCCGGCTTCCGCACGATCGCCGACGCGTTGTACGTGCCGTACGTGCCGCCGGTGGCCTGGATGAGGATCCGCTGGCCGGCGGTGCCGGGGAACGACACCACGCCGTTCTGCCCGGGCACGGTGGTCGTGAGGGTGACCGGGTCGCCGCCCGGGGTGGTGCTCACCGTGGCGTCCACCGGCACGTCGAAGACCTGGACGGTGAGGCTGCCGACCGCCGCCGCGACCGGGTCCACCAGCACCGTGTAGGTGCCGGCGGCGGCCAGCGACACCGAGCTGAACGAGCAGCTCGTGGCGCAGGACGAGGTGCTGGTGACGGTGCTGCCGTTGGGGGCGCGCAGGACGACGGCCGTGTTGCCGCCGGCGTACGAGCCCGCCGACATGGTGACGGTGACGATCTGGCCGGCGGTGCCGGGGAACGACACCACGGCGTTCTGGCCGGGGACGGTGGTGGTCACGGTGACCGCCGCCCCGTTGGGCGTGGTGGCGGCCGTCCGGTCGGCCGGCACGTCGTACACCTTCACCGTGATGCCGCCGACGGCGGTGACCTTGGGATCGACCAGCACCGTGTAGGTGCCGTCGGCCGGCAGCGCGGTGGTGTCGAGGAAGCAGGACGCGCCGCAGTTGCCGTTCGACACGAGCGCCGTGCCGTCCGGCTTCCGCAACGTCACCACCGCCTCGTTGGTGCCGAACGTGCCGGACGAGAGCTGCACCGCGACCCGCTGCCCGGCCGTTCCCGGCACCGACACCACTGCGTTCTGCCCCGGCACGGTGGTGGTCACGGTGACCGCCGCACCGCCCGGCGTGGTGCTCGCGGTGGCGTCCGCCGGCACGTCGTGCACCTTGACGGTGATCGCGCCGACGGCGGTGCCCTTCGGGTCGACCAGCACCGTGTACGTGCCGTCGACCGGCAGCACGGTCGCGTCCAGGAAGCAGGAGGTGCCGCACGAGGTGTTGGTCAGGACCGTGGAGCCGTCCGGCTTCCGCACGGTCACCGTCGCCTCGGTGCTGCCGTAGGTGCCGGCGGAGAGCGCCACCGCCACCCGCTGCCCGGCCGTCGCCGGGAAGGAGACCACCGCGTTCTGCCCCGGCACCGTGGTGGTCACCGTGACCGCCGCGCCGCCGGGCGTGGTGTTGGCGACCGCGTCGTTCGGCACGTCGTAGACCTGGCCGGTGATCGAGCCGAGGAGCGTGCCGTTCGGGTTCACCAGGACGGTGTAGGTGCCGGTCACCGGCAGCACGACCGCGTTGAACGAGCAGCTCGTGCCGCAGTAGCTCTCGCTGACGATGGTGGCGCCGTCCGGCGCGCGCAGCGTCGCGGAGGCGTTGTACGTGCCGAAGGTGCCGTTGGCCAGCGTGACCGAGACCGACTGCCCAGCGGTGCCGGCGAAGGAGACCACCGCGTTCTGGCCGGGCACGGTGGTGGTGACGGTGACCTGCGCGCCGCCCGGCGTGGTGCTGGCCGCGGCGTCCGCCGGCACGTCGTACACCTGCGTGGTGACCTCGCCGACCACGGTGGCGTCCGGGTTCAGGAAGATCGTGTACGTGCCGTCGACCGGCAGCACCACCGCGTCGAAGAAGCAGGCGGACCCGCAGTAGTTGCTGCCGGTCAGGTTGGTGCCGTCCGGCTTCCGGATCACCGCCGAGGCGTTGTAGGTGCCGAACGTCCCGCCGGTCATCTGCACCGAGATCCGCTGGCCGGCGGTGCCGCTGAACGAGATGGCGGCGTTCTGCCCCGGCGCGGTGGTGCCCAGCGTGACGGCCGGGCCGCCCGGGGTGGCGGTCACCGTGGCGTCCGGCGGCACCACGTAAACCTGCGCGGAGACCTGGCCGACGCTCACCCCGTCCGGGTTGAGGTAGATGGTGTACGTGCCGTCGACCGGCAGGACCATGGCGTCGAAGAAGCACGAGCTGCCGCAGTACGCGCTGCCGGTCAGGTTGGTGCCGTCCGGCTTCCGGATGATCGCCGAGGCGTTGTACGTGCCGTACGTCCCGCCGCTCAGCTGCACCGAGATCCGCTGCCCGGCGGTGCCCGGGAAGGAGACGACCGCGCCCTGGCCGACGGCGGTGGCCACGGTGACCGCGCCGGAGCCGGGGGTGGTGCTCGCGGTGGCGTCGGCCGGCACGTCGTACACCCGGGCGCTCACCGAGCCGACGTAGCTGGTGTCCGGGTTGACCAGGATGGTGTACGTGCCGTCCACCGGCAGGACGGTGGTGTCGAAGAGGCAGGAGCTGCCGCAGTAGGCGCTGCCGGTCAGGTTGGTGCCGTCCGGCTTCCGGATGATCGCGGAGGCGTTGTACGTGCCGTAGGTGCCGTCGGTCAGCTGCACCAGCACCCGCTGCCCGGCCGTGCCGGCGAAGGAGATGACGCTGTTCTGGCCGGGCACGGTGGTGGTGGCGGTGACCTTGTCCCCGCCGGCCGTGGCGCTGGCGGTGGCGTCGGCGGGCACGTCGTACACCTGGACGGTGATCGCGCCGGTGGTGGTGGACTGCGGGTCGACGAAGAGGGTGTACGTGCCGTCGACCGGCAGCACCGTGGTGTCGAGGAAGCAGCCGGTGCCGCAGGAGCCGTTGGCGACCACCGTGCCGCCGCCGGGCCGGCGCAGCGACACCGCCGCGTTGTAGGTGCCGTACGTGCCGCCGCTCAGCTTCACCGAGACCCGCTGGCCGGTGCTGCCGGGAAAGGTGACCGCGGCGTTCTGGCCGGCCACGGTGGTGGTCACGGTGACCGGGCCGCCGCCGGGGGTGGTGGCCGCCGAGGCGTCCGCCGGCACCTCCCGGACGGTGGCGGTGACCGAGCCGGTGGCGCCGCTCGCCGCGGCCAGCAGCAGGGTGTACGTGCCGGGGGTGCGGGCCTTGACGGTGTCGATGAAGCCGGTGGCGCCCACGCACCCGGAGGACGCCGCGGTCCGGCCGAACGGGTCGAGCACCTTCGCGGTGGAGATGCCGCAGGAGCCGAAGGTGCCGTCGGCCAGCTGCACGCTCGCCTGCTGCCCCTCGGCCAGGTCGAAGACGACCAGGGCGACGTCGCCGGCGCTGGGGATGGCCACCGACTTCGCCTCACCGAGCGCGACCCGGGAGGTGTGCACCACGTCGGCGACCGTGTACGGGGCGGGCGCGACGAACACGTCGGCCGCGCTGTCGCCGCTGCCGTACCGGGTGCGCACGCCGATCCGGCCGGAGGCCGCCCCGGCGGGCACCTGCAGGGTGAGGCTGCCGGCGGCGACGGCGGAGGTGGCGGCGCGGGTGCGGTTCAGCGTGACGGCGTTGTCCGCGGCGGTGGGGGCGAACCCGGTGCCGGTGACGGTGACGGTGCCGCCCGGCAGCACGACGTTCGGGGAGACGGCGGTGATCGTCGGCGCGGACTCGTCCGGTCCGGCCACCACGAACGACTGCGGGCTGGTCGCGGTGGCCCCACCGACCTGGACGGTGATCAGGCCGGTGGTCGCGCCGGCGGGCACCCGGGTGACCAGGCGGTGCCCGTCGGCGGCGGTGACGGGGGCCGGCACGCCGTTGAACTCGACGGTGTTCTCCGCCGGTACGTCGGAGAAGCAGCCGCCCTGGAGAGTCACCTCGGCGCCGACGGCCGCCCGGGTGGGCACCACCGACAGCAGGGTCAGCGCCGGGCTGCCGTCGTTGGTGACCGAGGTGATGTTGCCGGCCGGGTCGTAGCCGTACCGGGCCGTCCGGCCGGCCTGGTCCCGCGCGCCGGCGAGCTGCCCGGCGGCGTCGTACGCGTAGCCCACCGAGTCGCAGGAGACCGAGGCCGGGACGAGGTCCGGCAGGTCGGCCCGGAACCCGAGGGCCAGCAGCATGACGAGTGCGGCGAGGGTCGCGGTGAACCGCAGTCGGGCACCGGCCCAGACCCTCGATCGGATGGTGCGACGGCCGAGCGGACTCGACATGCTGCCTCCCCCACAGACGCAACTTCTGCGCTGCAAGGTAGGCGACATCGATCAATGGGCATAGATACCGAGGTGAATGTCCGGCGACGAGCCCCGGTGACACACCGTGACGGGTGCTTCTACCAGGAAAAACAGCCGACACCGCCGGAGGCGATGTCGGCTATCGGACAGTCAGTTGTGCAACCCGGTCGCCGGGTGCGTTAGGGCAGGTCAGAGCACCCGCTGCACCCAGCCGTGCCGGTCCTCCGCCCGGCCGCGCTGGATGTCCACCAGCTGCTGCCGCAGCGCCATCGTGGACCGGCCCGGCTCACCGCCGCCGACCAGGAACTCACCGTCCGGGAAGCGCACCCCACCGATCGGCGTGATCACCGCGGCGGTGCCGCAGGCGAAGACCTCACGGAGCCGGCCGCTGGCCGCGTCCGCCTGCCAGTCGGCGAAGCTGACTGGCCGCTCCTCCACCCGGTGCCCGGCCTCGGCGGCCAGGGTGAGGACGGCGTCCCGGGTGATGCCGGGCAGGATGGTGCCGGTCAGCGGCGGGGTGACCAGGGTGTTGTCGTCGTAGACGAAGAAGACGTTCATGCCGCCCAGCTCGTCGACGAAGCGCCGCTCCACGGCGTCCAGGAAGACCACCTGGTCGCAGCCGGCCTCGATCGCCTCGGCCTGCGCGGCCAGCGAGGCGGCGTAGTTGCCGCCGCACTTCGCCGCGCCGGTGCCGCCCGGCGCGGCCCGGGTGTAGTCCGGGGAGACCCAGACGGTCACCGGCTTGACCCCGCCGGCGAAGTACGCGCCGGCCGGCGACGCGATCACGCAGTAGAGGTACTCGTTGGCCGGGCGGACGCCGAGGAACACCTCGCTGGCGAACATGAACGGGCGGAGGTAGAGGCTGGCATCCTCGTGCTCCGGGATCCACTCCTGGTCGATCTCGACCAGCCGGCGCAGCGACTCGACGAACGTCTCCGGGGGCAGCTCGGGCATCGCCAGCCGCTTGGCCGAGGCGACGAAGCGGGCCGCGTTCGCCTCGGGGCGGAACATGGTGACCGCCCCGTCCCCGGTCCGGTACGCCTTCAGCCCCTCGAAGATCTCCTGCGCGTAGTGCAGGACCGCGGCGGCCGGGTCCATCGGAATCGGCGCGCGGGCCTCCACCCGGGCGTCGTACCAGCCCTTCCCCTCGGCGTACCGGATCGTCACCATGTGGTCGGTGAACACCCGACCGAACCCCGGGTTCGCCAGCAGGGCGGCCCGGTCGGCGGCGGATACCGGCGCGGGATTCGGACGGATCTCGAAATCGAGCTTGTCACCACCGCTCATCGCGCTGACCTCCCTGCGGGTCCCACGGCATGCGGGATCGCACGCCGACGTCACTGGTGCCAGAAACTTACCCCGAACGGTCGTTCAGCGGATAGCTCCGCCCCGACACATCGAGACCACCGGATGGCGCTACGGCCGGCCGGTGGTGCGGTCCCCAGGGCACGGGTCCGGCGGCCCGTACCCGGGCCACCCACGGACCCGGGGTCAGGCTACGGCGTACCCGGCGAGCCGGTCGCCGACCTCCTCGGTGCGCAGCGGGGCGCCCGACGTACGGGCGGCCAGCTCGGTGCCGACGGCGGCGGTGACCCGGGCGGCGGCGTCGGCGTGCCCGAGCTGGTCGAGCAGGAGCGCGGCGGAGAGCACGGCGGCGACCGGGTCGGCGACACCCTTGCCGGCGATGTCCGGCGCGGAGCCGTGCACCGGCTCGAACATCGAGGGGTAGCGCGCCTCCGGGTTGATGCAGCCGCTGGCGGCCAGCCCGATGCCACCGGTCACCGCGGCGGCGATGTCGGTGAGGATGTCGCCGAAGAGGTTGTCGGTGACCACCACGTCGTACCGCTGGGGGTTGGTCACCAGGAACATCGCGGCGGCGTCGACGTGCTGGTATTCGGTGGTCACGTCGGGGTGCTCGGCGGCGACCGACTCGAAGGCGCGGGCCCACAGCGACCCGGCGTGGGTCAGCACGTTGGTCTTGTGCACCAGGGTCACCTTGCGCCGCTCGCGGCGGCGGGCCCGGGCGAAGGCGTCGCGGATCACCCGCTCCACGCCGTGCCGGGTGTTCAGGCTCTCCTCGGTGGCCACCTCGGCCGGGGTGTCCCGGTGCAGCGAGCCGCCGGCGCCGGCGTACAGGCCCTCGGTCCCCTCGCGGACCACGACCAGGTCGACCTCGCCCGGCTTGACCGCGGCCAGCGGGCCGGGCACGCCCGGCCAGAGCCGCGACGGGCGGAGGTTGACGTACTGGTCGAAGGCGAACCGGAGCTTGAGCAACAGGCCGCGCTCCAGCACGCCCGCCGGCACGGTCGGGTCACCGACCGCGCCGAGCAGGATCGCGTCGTGCCCGGCCAGCTCGTCGAGGACGGAGTCGGGCAGCACCTCGCCGGTGCGGTGGTAGCGGGCGGCGCCGAGGTCGTACTCGGTGGCCTCCACCCCGGGAAGCACGGCGTCGATGACCTTGCGGGCCTGCCCGACCACCTCGGGTCCGATCCCGTCCCCAGCCACCACCGCGATGCGTGCCACCTGACCGCTCCTCACCTCGTCGTTCTGCGCAACGGTACGTCGCCGTCCCGGCTCCCGGTACGCGTCTTCCACGATTCGGGAAACCAGAACACTCAGGATGCTTTCAGGTGTCACTCATGGGGCGATCAACTCCAGCCCCTATGGTCAGGTGCGAGCGGGTCGACGGGGGCCCGGGACCGGCTTCGCCGCGACGCTGCGGCGTCGCCAGCGAGGGAGCAGCGATGCGGATCGACGAGCAGCGACGGGCGGCTTGGACGAACGAGCAGCCCCGGACCCGGTGGATCGACCAGTCGGCCTTCGTCCGCCCCCGCCCCGACCTGCGCCTCGGCGCCCGCAGCCACCGGCTGGACCGGGCCGGCGGCGCGGCCGTCGACCGGATCAGCGTCCAGCACACCGTCCGCACCTCCACCGCCGAGTACACGGTGCTGCTCAACGCTCCCGACTGGCTCGGCCGACGCGGGGTCGGGGAGGCGCTGCGCGACGCGGTCGCCGAACTACGCGCCATCGACCTCACCTACGGGCCGAACCAGCCGGACAGCCTGGTGTCGAAGCTGCGGCGGGGCGAGATCAGCCCCGAGTCGTACCCCCCGCTGGCCGATCTGGTGGACCGCTGCGCCGCCATGCGGGCGGCCACCGACGGGTGGTTCGACGCCTGGGCGGTGCCCGGCGGCTTCGACCCGGGCGGCCTGCTCGGCGGCTGGGCGGTGGAACGGGCCGCGGCCCGGCTGCGCGCCGCCGGCGTGCACGACTACGCGGTGCTCTGCGGCGCCGACCTGACGGTACGCGGCCACGCCGCGCACGGTGGCCCGTGGCGGGTCGCCGTGCACCACCCCACGGACGCCCGCCGGGCGCCGCTGGTGCTGGAGATGACGGCCGGCGCGGTCGGCACCTCCGGCGTCACCGGGCGCCGGGGGCACGTGGTGGACCCGCACACCGGCGAGCCGGCCGACCAGCTCGTCTCCGCCACCGTGGTGGGGCCGGATCTCGCGGTCGCCGACGCCTACGCCACCGCGCTCTACGCCGCCGGGCCGGCCGGGCTGGCCTGGTTCCGCAACGGCTCCGACTATCGGGCGCTCTTCACCCACCATCGGCGCTGAACGCCGAGACCCCCGCCCCGTCTTCGCATCCGGGACGCGGTCCGCGATCGGCCCCCACGGTCTCGGCAACGACCGTGGGGGCCGGTCAGCGACGAGTGCGCGTGGCTCGCGCAATCGAGGGGTGCGGGCTGGTGGGCCGGACGAACGACCGCGCCACCCGAAGACGGGCCGGAGTCCCAACTCAGCCAGTGACCGCACCGGTACGCTAGCGAATCGACGCAACTCGACGCAAGAGTCTCCACAGCGGACCGTCGCGACACCCGGCCGGTCAACACCGGGTTAACCTGCGGTGGGGCAGGGGTGACGGCGCGGACCGGGGATGGCACGCTGTCCGCCGTGAGTTTCGATCTGAGCGTGTGGGCCCTCCCGCCCGGAGCCACGCCCGACGACGTACGGGCAGCGGTGTCGCGGTGCCGCGAGGGGCGGCACGGCGAGCAGTACCCCGACCCGCGGGTGGTCAACTTCTACCGGGCGATCACCCGCGCCTACCCGGACCGCCCGGCCGGCCCAGGCACCCCGTGGGAGGTCGCCCCGCTGCACACGGCCGCCGACCACGTGGCGATGCAACTGCTCCCCACCTGTGCGGACCAGGTGCTGCTCGACATCGAGCGGCTGGCCGGCGAGCACGCCCTGATGCTCTTCGACCCGCAGGACGGCTCGGTCTACGCGCCGCCCGCCCGCGTCGCCCCCTGAGCTGACCCGGACATGACGAGGGGCCCGGCCGTCCGGCCGGGCCCCCGATCCGTCCTGTCCGGACCTACTCGTCGCGCAGGTCGGCGGCGCTGGCCGCGACCGCGCCGATCGAGTCGGCGGCCGAGCTGAGCAGGTCGGCGCCGAGCGCCTGGTCGACGGTGAGCGTCATCAGCGTCTCGCCACCGGCCTCCCGCCGGGCCACCTGCATGGCGGCGATGTTCACGCCGGCCTCGCCGAGCAGCGTGCCGACGGTGCCGACCACGCCCGGCCGGTCGACGTAGCGCAGGAAGACCAGGATGCCCTCGGCGCCGATCTCGACGTCGAAGCCGTCCACCTCGGTCAGCTTGAGGACGTCCCGGGTGCCGGTGTGGGTCACCGTGCCGGAGACGCTGACCGTCCGGCCATCGGGCAGCGCGCCGCGCACCGTCACCAGGTTGGGGTGGTCCACGGTCTCGGCCTGGGTGCTCAGGGTGACCTCGACACCGCGCTCGGCGGCCAGATGCGGCGCGTTGACGTAGGTGACCTGCTCCTCCACCACCGAGCTGAACAGCCCCTTGGTGGCGGCGAGCTTGAGCACCGAGACGTCGTGGGTGACGATCTCGCCGCGCACCTCGACGGTGACGCTGGCGGCCACCCCGCCGGCCACCGCGGTGAAGGCCCGGCCGAGCTTCTCGGCCAGCGGCAGCAGCGGCCGGACGTCCTCCGCGACCACGCCACCGGCCTGCACGTTCACCGCGTCCGGCACGAACTCGCCCTGCAGCGCCAGCTTGACGCTCTTCGCCACGGCCAGGCCGGCCTTGTCCTGCGCCTCGTGGGTGGACGCGCCCAGGTGCGGGGTGGCCACCACGTTGTCGAAGGCGAACAGCGGCGAGGAGGTGCAGGGCTCCTTGGCGTACACGTCGACGCCGGCGCCGGCGACCCGGCCCTCGGCGATGGCGTCGGCCAGGGCCTGCTCGTCGACCAGGCCGCCGCGGGCGGCGTTGACGATCCGGACGCCCGGCTTGACGATCGCCAGCTCCTTCTCGCCGATCAGGCCGACGGTCTCCGGGGTCTTGGGCAGGTGGATCGAGATGAAGTCGCTCTCCCGCAGCAGCTCCTCCAGCCCGACCAGGCGGACGCCGAGCTGGGCCGCGCGGGCCGGCTGGATGTACGGGTCGTACGCGATGAGCCGGGTGCCGAAGGCGGCGATGCGCTGCGCGAACAGCACGCCGATCCGGCCGAGGCCGACCACGCCCACGGTCTTGCCCTGGATCTCGACGCCGGTGTACTTCGACCGCTTCCACTCCCCCGCCTTCAGCGCGGAGCTGGCGCTGGCGGTGTTCCGCGCGACGGCGAGCAGCAGCGCGACGGCCTGCTCGGCGGCGGAGACGATGTTGGAGGTGGGAGCGTTGACGACCATGACGCCCCGCGCGGTGGCGGCCGGCACCTCGACGTTGTCCAGGCCGACGCCCGCCCGGGCGACCACCTTCAGCCGCGGCGCGGCGGCGATCGCCTCGGCGTCGATCTGGGTGGCGCTGCGTACGATCACGGCGTCGGCCTCGGAAAGCGCGGAGAGCAGGGCCAGGCGATCGGTGCCGTCGACGTGACGCACGTCGAAGTCGTGCGCGAGCACCTCGATGGCGGCGGGAGCGAGTTCTTCGGCGATCAGTACGACAGGATTCATCGGTCCTCGTAGACGCTCGTATGCGGTCGGCCTGGGGCGTCGGGACGCCGCGCTGCGCCCTGCGCTGATCCGTGCCATGGCCGTCAGGTGCCGATTACGCACCTATGAAGGATCGTAGGGGGCGGTTCCGGCGGTGTGTCCCGGACTGCGGGGTGAGCGCCCTCACACAGCCTCGTCGCACGCTCGTCACCCCCCGTTCACCGCCGGCCGCGCGCCCGAGGCGTCCGTCACCCGGTCCCACCAGATGGACCGGGCCGGCGATCGACCCCGGACGGGCGCGGCCCGCGACCGGACGCCGGGGAGAGCGTCGGGTCGCGGGCCGCGGGGCCCCGTGCGGGAAGGCTCGTCAGGCGGTCTCGGTGATGGGCCGGTCGACCCAGCTCATCATGGCCCGCAGCTTCTGCCCGGTCTCCTCGATCGGGTGCGCCGCGCCCTCCGCCCGCCACTTGGCGAAGTTCGGCCGGCCGGCCTCGTCCTCGGCCACCCACTCGCGGGCGAACTCGCCGGACTGGATCTCGCCGAGGATCTTGCGCATCTCCTCCTTGACCCGGGAGTCGATGACCCGGGGGCCGCGGGAGAGGTCGCCGTACTCGGCGGTGTCCGAGATGCTGTAGCGCATCCGGGCGATGCCGCCCTCGTACATCAGGTCGACGATCAGCTTCAGCTCGTGCAGGCACTCGAAGTAGGCCACCTCGGGGGCGTAGCCGGCCTCGGTGAGCACCTCGAAGCCGGTCTGCACCAGCGCCGCGGCGCCGCCGCAGAGCACCGCCTGCTCGCCGAAGAGGTCGGTCTCGGTCTCCTCGGTGAAGGTGGTCCTGATCGCACCGGCCCGGGTGCCGCCGATCGCCTTGGCGTACGCCAGGGCCAGGCCGAAGGCGTTGCCGCTGGCGTCCTGCTCGACGGCGACCAGGCAGGGCACGCCCTTGCCGTCGACGTACTGGCGGCGGACCAGGTGACCCGGGCCCTTCGGGGCGACCATCGCCACGTCCACGTCGGCCGGGGGCTTGATCAGGCCGTACCGGATGTTGAAGCCGTGCCCGAAGAAGAGCGCCTTGCCCGGGGCCAGGTTGGGCGCGATCGCGTCGGCGTACAGGGCACGCTGCGCGGTGTCCGGCGCCAGGATCATGATCACGTCGGCCTCGGCCGCCGCCTCGGCCGGGGTGAGCACCCGCAGGCCCTGCTCCTCGGCCTTCGGCCGGCTCTTGGAGCCCGCCGGCAGGCCGATCACCACGTCGACGCCGGAGTCGCGCAGCGACAGCGCGTGGGCGTGACCCTGGCTGCCGTAGCCGATCACGGCGACCTTGCGGCCCTGGATCAGGCCCAGGTCGGCATCGTCGTCGTAGTAAACCTCAACGCTCATTGACTTCCCTTTCCTACGGCGGTGCCCGGCGGCCCGTCGTGAATCCGTGTGGTGCGGGTCCGGGTGGCGCGACGCCGCGCCACCCGGGTCGTGCTCAGGCGGCGCGCAGGGCGGGGCCGGCGGTGATCGAGCGCGAGCCGCGCCCGATCGCCACGGTGCCGGACTGGACCATCTCCTTGATGCCGAACGGCTCCAGGTCCCGCAGCAGCGCGTCGAGTTTGTCCGGAGTGCCGGTGGCCTCGATGGTCAGCGTGTCCGGGGCGACGTCGACCACCCGGGCGCGGAACAGGCTCACCGTCTCCAGCACCTGCCCGCGGGCGTTGCGGTCCGCCCGGACCTTGACCAGCAGCAGCTCCCGGGCGACCGAGACCTGCGGGTCCAGCTCCACGATCTTCAGTACGTTGACCAGCTTGTTGAGCTGCTTGGTGACCTGCTCCAGCGGGGACGACTCGGCGTTGACCACGATGGTGATCCGGGAGACGTCCGGGTTCTCGGTCTCCCCGACCGCGAGGCTGTCGATGTTGAAGCCCCGCCGGGAGAACAGCCCCGAGACCCGAGCCAGGACACCCGGCTTGTTCTCCACCAGGACGCTGAGAGTGTGCATCGTCATTACAGCTCGTCCTCGTCGAAGTCGGGGCGGACGCCCCGGGCGAACATGATCTCGTCGTTGCTGGTGCCGGCGGCCACCATCGGCCAGACCATGGCGTCCTTGCCGACCACGAAGTCGATGACCACCGGGGCGTCGTTGATCTCCATGGCGGCCGCGATGGTCTTGTCCACGTCCGCGGCGTTCTCGCAACGCAGGCCCACGCAGCCGAGCGCCTCGGCGAGCTTGACGAAGTCCGGGATGCGGTGCTTGTGGGTGCCCAGCTCGGTGTTGGAGTAGCGCTCACCGTAGAAGAGGGTCTGCCACTGCCGGACCATGCCCAGGTTGCCGTTGTTGATCACGGCGACCTTGATCGGGATGCCCTCCAGCGCGCAGGTGGCCAGCTCCTGGTTGGTCATCTGGAAGCAGCCGTCGCCGTCCACCGCCCAGACCGTGGTGTCCGGCTTGCCGACCTTGGCGCCCATCGCCGCCGGGACGGCGTATCCCATGGTGCCGAGGCCGCCGGAGTTGAGCCACGTGTACGGCTTCTCGTACGAGATGAACTGGCTGGCCCACATCTGGTGCTGGCCGACGCCCGCCACGTAGACGGTGTCCGGGCCGGCGATCTCGCCCAGCCGCTTGATCACGTACTGCGGCGAGAGGGTGCCGTCGGCCGGCTCCTCGTAGCCCAGCGGGTAGCGCTTGCGCAGGTCGTCGAGCTGGGTCCACCAGTCGGCGAGGTCGGTCGCCGGGTGGGCCGCCCGCTCGCTGGTGACCGCGGCGATCAGCTCGTCGATCACGTGCCGGGCGTCGCCGACGATCGGCACGTCCGCGTGCCGGTTCTTACCGATCTCGGCGGGGTCGATGTCGGCGTGCACGACGGTGGCGTCCGGGGCGAACGAGTCCAGCCGGCCGGTGACCCGGTCGTCGAAGCGGGCGCCGAGCGCGACGATCAGGTCGGCCTTCTGCAGGCCGTAGACCGCGGCGACGGTGCCGTGCATGCCGGGCATGCCCAGGTGCTGCCGGTGCGAGTCGGGGAACGCGCCGAGCGCCATCAGGGTGGTGACCACCGGGATGCCGGTCAGCTCGGCCAGCCGGCGCAGCCCGTCGGTGGCCCCGGCCTTGAGCACGCCGCCGCCGACGTAGAGCACCGGGCGGCGGGCGGTGGCCATCAGCCGGGCCGCCTCGCGGATCTGCTTGCCGTGCGGGTGCAGGGTCGGCCGGTAGCCGGGCAGGTCCAGGGTCGGCGGCCAGGCGAAGGTGGTCTGCGCCTGAAGCACGTCCTTGGGGATGTCCACCAGGACCGGGCCGGGCCGTCCGGTCGAGGCCAGGTGGAACGCCTCGGCGAGGACCTGCGGGATCTCGTCGGCGGTCTGGACCAGGAAGTTGTGCTTGGTGATCGGCAGGGTGATGCCCTGGATGTCCGCCTCCTGGAAGGCGTCCGTGCCGATCGAGGGACGGGCGACCTGGCCGGTGATCGCCACCAGCGGGACCGAGTCCATGTACGCGTCGGCGATCGGGGTGACCAGGTTGGTCGCGCCCGGGCCGGAGGTGGCCATGCAGACGCCCACCTTGCCGGTGGCCTGCGCGTAGCCGGTGGCGGCGTGGCCGGCGCCCTGCTCGTGACGGACCAGGATGTGCCGGACGCTGGAGTCGTAGAGCGGGTCGTACGCCGGCAGGATCGCGCCGCCCGGGATGCCGAAGACGACGTCGACACCGAGCGCCTCGAGCGACCGGACCAGCGAGCCGGCGCCGGAGACCTGCGCCGGCGCAGGCCGCCGTTCGGTCGCGGTGCGTCGGTCCGCGCCGGCCGGGGCGCCCGTTCCCGCTACGGCCGGGGCGGCCGGGGCGGACCCGTTGCGGGGGGTGGGGGCGTGGTCGGTGTCACCGGCCGGCTCGGCGGCCGGGCGGGCTCGCCGGGCGGAGTGGGCGAGGGTCTCTGGCGTGGGTCTCGTCATGGCGGTTCAGGCCTTCGGCTGGAGTGGGTGATGCGCTTGTCTTCAGTGGGACGGCGGCCGTCCCGGCGATGGTCCGACGGCAACAAAAAAGCCCACGTGCAGATGCACGGGGGCCAGCGCACTCTCGAGGAGGGAGAGTGCGCTCAGGTAAGTACTCGCAGCGACCGGTTCGACGACATGGGCTAAGCCTGACGCATCTCACGCGATGAGTCAACTGATCCCACATTCTGGTTCACGGACGTGGGCGTGTCGGGCCTCGGAACGCTCTCGGCGACCGGTGCCACCTGCGAAGACCCCTCGATCGAGGGACGCGGGGCGGGCACCGACGGGGGCGGATTGGACCGCAGCCGGGGCAGCAGGGGCGACGGGCCGGGCCGCACCGGCGGGGCCGGCGGAGGCGGGGGCAGCGTGGCCGGCCGCGCCCCCGGCGAGCTGGCCGCCTCCAGCATCGCCTCCAGGTGCTCGGCCGGCACCCCCCAGCCGAAGAGCGCGCCCTGGCCGAAGCGGCAGCCCGCCGCGACCACCGCGGCCAGCTCGGTCGGGTTGGTGACGCCCTCGGCGATCACCTCCAGGCCGAAGTGGTGCCCGAGGCGCAGCACGATGTCCACCATCGGGGCGAACGCCGGGCCGTCCCGGCCCACCGGCCGGACCGGCTCGTGCTCGGCGACCAGGCTGTGGTCGATCTTCAGGATGTCGATCGGCAGCCGGCGCAGCTGGCCCAGCGAGGAGTAGCCGGTGCCGAAGTCGTCCAACGCGATCCGCACCCCGGTGAGGCGCAGCGCGCTGAGCCGGCGGATCAGCTCGTCCAGGTCGGTGGCGACCGCGTGCTCGGTGACCTCCAGCACCAGCCGCTGCGGCGGTACGTGGTGGGCGCGCAGCGCGTCGGCGACCTGGACCACGTACTCCGGGGCGTGCAGCTCGCGCGGGGAGACGTTCACCGAGACCCAGACGTCGTGCCCGTCGGCCAGCCAGCGGGAGAGCTGGTAGCAGGCCTGGTGCAGCACCCACGCGCCGAGCTTCGAGATCATCCCGCACTCCTCGGCGAGCGGGATGAACTCGTCCGGTCGGACGTTGCCCAGCTCCGGGTGGTGCCAGCGGAGCAACGCCTCCGCCCCCACCGGGCGGACCGAGGGCAGCGAGGCCACCGGCTGGAACACCAGCCGCAGCTCGTCGCGCTCGATCGCCCCGCGCAGCTCGTGCTCCAGCCTGGTCCGCCGGCTCAGCACCTGGTCGTACGTGGCGTCGTAGCGCTCGATCCGGTTCTTGCCCCGCTGCTTGGCGTACCGCAGCGCCAGGTCGGCGTTGCGCAGCAGCAGCTCGACGTCGGTCTGCCCGGTGTTGGTGGCCACGCCGATGCTGACCGAGAGGAAGACTGGCCCGTCCCCCTCCTCGTACGGGCGGCCGAGCACCCCGAGCAGCCGCTCGGCGACCGGGCCGGGGTCGCTGCCGCCGTACGTCAGCACCGCGAACTCGTCGCCGCCGAGCCGGGCGGCCAGGTCCCCGGGGCGCAGGTTGGCGCGCAGCCGCCGGCCGACCTCGGCCAGCACCGCGTCGCCGACGTCGTGGCCGCGCATGTCGTTGACGTTCTTGAAGCCGTCGAGGTCCATCCCGAGCAGCACGCAGGGCACCCCGGCCTCGGCGCACCGGTGCAGTGCCCGCAGCAGCCCGCGCCGGTTGGCCAGGCCGGTGAGCTGGTCGGTGTGCGCCAGCTCACGGAAGTGCGCCTCCCGCTCGGCCAGCCGGCCGGCGTACCCGCGCACGTCGTTGAGGGCCAGGTACTGCCGGGCCACCAGGGCGAAGCCCTCGACGCTGCCGGCCACGATGCCGAACGCGTCGAACCGGCCGCCCTGGACGAGGTGGTACATCGCCGAGGCGGCCATCGCGAACATCGGCACGAAGGCGTACTCGCCGTCGCGGCCGATCAGGTCGACGTCGACCTGCCCGGGCAGGTCGACCCGGTGCACGGCCACGGCGACGGCGAGCAGGCCCGCGGCGAGCAGCGCCGCGCCGGTGGCCGCCATCCCCGGCCCGGCCTGGCAGAGCCCGGCGGACAGGCCCAGACCGCCACTGGTCACCCCGGTCAGCCCGGCGCCGAGCAGGGCGAGCCGGCCGCGCGGCGGCACGGCCCGGAGCACCATGATCAGGGTGAGCCCGGCGGCGAGCGCGGCGCTCACGGTGGCCAGCACGATCGGTACGCAGGCCACCGGGGTCACCGCGCCGAGCAGCCGGGTGGGCTCGGTGAAGACCACCCAGCCGACGAACCAGAGCGCGCTGGCCATGATCACGCCGTCGAGCATCAGCCGGGCGGTGGCGGCCCGGGTGGCCGCGGCGCCGAGCAGCCGGAGCAGGGCGACGCCGAGCGCCACCCCGCTGATCGTGGTGCCCACCGAGACCAGGGTCGCCCACCCGGTGCGCTGCCCCTGCTGGTGTGCCCAGTGGTCGCCGGCGGAGAGCGCGCCGGTGAGCCCGGCCAGCAGGCTGACCAGCGCACCGCCGGCGGCCGTGGCGAGCAGGGCGTACGCCTGGCGGTGCGGGCCGCCCCGACGGCGGGCGGACGCGGCCAGCAACGCGGTGGCGCCGGCGGCGACGAGCCCGCTCAGCACCGCGGCGGCGAGCATGCCCGGGGGGAGGTGCACGACGTCAACTGTGCCGGATGGGCGCACTCCGTGGGGCACCGGGTGCGCAACTGTTGGGACACGGTACGCATGCCCTGGGGGCGCCGCGACGGTGGTGCCAGACTGGTAGGCATGCCTGAGCTGCGGTCGAGGACCTCCACCCACGGTCGGACGATGGCCGGCGCCCGGGCCCTCTGGCGGGCCACCGGGATGACCGACGACGACTTCGGCAAGCCGATCGTCGCCATCGCCAACAGTTTCACCCAGTTCGTCCCAGGTCACGTGCACCTCAAGGACCTCGGCGGCCTGGTCGCCGACGCGGTGGCCGAGGCCGGCGGGGTGGGCCGGGAGTTCAACACCATCGCCGTCGACGACGGCATCGCGATGGGGCACGGCGGGATGCTCTACTCGCTGCCCAGCCGGGAGCTGATCGCCGACGCGGTGGAGTACATGGTCAACGCGCACTGCGCGGACGCCCTGGTCTGCATCTCGAACTGCGACAAGATCACCCCGGGCATGCTGCTGGCCGCGCTGCGGCTGAACATCCCGACGGTGTTCGTCTCCGGCGGCCCGATGGAGGCCGGCAAGACGGTGGCGATCGAGGGCGTGGTGCACTCCAAGATCGACCTGATCGACGCCATGATCGCGTCCTCCAACGAGGCGGTCACCGACGACCAGCTCGGCCAGATCGAGCGCTCCGCCTGCCCGACCTGCGGCTCCTGCTCCGGCATGTTCACCGCCAACTCGATGAACTGCCTCACCGAGGCGATCGGCCTGGCGCTGCCCGGCAACGGGTCGACCCTGGCCACCCACGCCGCGCGCCGCTCGCTCTTCGTCGAGGCCGGCCGCACCGTCGTGGAGATCGCCAAGCGCTGGTACGAGCAGGACGACGCCTCGGTGCTGCCCCGGGCGATCGCCGGCCGGGCCGCCTTCGAGAACGCCGTGGCGCTGGACGTGGCCATGGGCGGCTCGACCAACACCGTGCTGCACCTGCTCGCCGCCGCCCGCGAGGCGGAGCTGGACTTCAGCGTGGCGGACATCGACGCGATCTCCCGCCGGGTGCCCTGCCTGGCCAAGGTCGCGCCGAACTCGCCGCAGTACCACATGGAGGACGTGCACCGGGCCGGTGGCATCCCGGCCCTCCTCGGCGAACTGGACCGCGCCGGCCTGCTCAACCGGGACGTGCACGCGGTGCACTCCCCCGGCCTGGCGCAGTGGCTGGCCGACTGGGACGTCCGGGGCGGCTCGCCGACGCGCGAGGCGGTCGAGCTGTTCCACGCCGCCCCGGGCGGAGTGCGGACCACCGAGCCGTTCTCCACCACCAACCGCTGGTCGTCCCTGGACACCGACGCGGCGGGCGGCTGCGTGCGGGACCGGGAGCACGCGTACAGCGCCGACGGCGGCCTGGCCATCCTGCACGGCAACCTGGCCCCGGACGGCTGCGTGGTCAAGACCGCCGGGGTGCCCGAGGAGTGCCTGACTTTCCGCGGGCCGGCCAAGGTCTACGAATCGCAGGACGACGCGGTGTCGGCGATCCTGGCCAAGGAGGTCGTCGCCGGGGACGTGGTGGTGATCCGGTACGAGGGCCCGAAGGGCGGCCCCGGCATGCAGGAGATGCTCTACCCCACCTCGTTCCTCAAGGGCCGAGGGCTGGGCCGCTCCTGCGCGCTGCTCACCGACGGCCGGTTCTCCGGCGGCACCTCCGGGCTGTCCATCGGTCACGTCTCCCCGGAGGCGGCCTCGGGCGGCCTGATCGCGCTCGTGCGCGAGGGCGACGAGATCGTCATCGACATCCCGGCCCGGTCCATCGCACTCGCCGTGCCCGACGACGTGCTCCAGGCACGCCGGGTGGAGGAGGAGAAGCGGGACCGCCCGTACACCCCGACCGAACGGCAGCGGCCGGTGTCCGCCGCGCTGCGCGCGTACGCCTCGATGGCCACCTCGGCGAGCGACGGCGCGTACCGGCGGGTGCCGGAGTAGCGCCCCCACGGGTCTCCACGCCGCCGGTAGGGTCCGGCGGCGTGGAGACGACGGTGAGCTACGCGCGACTGATCCGACCGGTCATCGACCGGGTGTACGTGGCCGCCCGCTGGGCGGCCCGCCCCCGGATGGAGGCGTTCTACGCCGAACGGGGCGTGGACCTGGGGTACGAGAACAGCTTCTTCTCCGGCGTGCTGGCCCGGCCGATGCCCGCCGACGCCCTCGCCGACGGGCTGGTCTACACCTCCGGCAGCATGGACCAGGAGTTGACCCAGGGCGTCACCACGGTGGACGCCGAGGGTGCCTGGCGCCTCACCGAGCTGGGCCGGGAGCTGGCGCTCTTCGCGCAGCGGGCGACCGCCGAGGCCGCCGAGGAGCTCTGGTCCGCCGGGCCGAGCCTGCTGCCGGGCCTGGCCTCGGTACCGCGCCTCGCCGAGCTGGTCGGCCGGGTGCTGGAGCACGGGCTGGCCACCGGCGGTCCGGCGTTCCGCGCCATGACCCCGCCGTACGAGCCGGCCGACGCGACGCCCGCGCTGCTGCTGGTCACCCGGCTCGGGTCGCTGCGCCACCACCGCGCCGACGCGCACCGAACGGCGTGGCGGGCCGCCGGGCTGACCGCCGCGCAGATCAAGGAGCTGCCCGACGGCCCGGAACGGGCAGCCGTCGAGGCCGAGACCGACCGCCGCGACGAGCCCGCGTACGCGGTGTTGAGCGAGGCCGAACGGTGGGAGCTGCTGGCCGGGCTGGGCGCACTGCCCGGCTAGGGGGAAACGTCGGCGAAGGCGATGGTCCGGGCGTGCCGGATGGCGGCCGGCGTGTCCGGGAAGACCAGGCCGTCGCGGCGCAACTGCTCGGCGACGCCGAGGGCGCTGAGGACCTGGTCGTGGCCGGGGGTGATGCCGGAGAGCAGCACGGTGATCCCCCGGCCGCGCAGCCGCTCGATGGCGTCGCCGAGCACCTGCGCGCCGGTGGCGTCGACGGTGGACACCCGGGACATCCGCAGGATCACCACCCGCACGTCGGCCACCTCGGCCAGTTCCAGCAGGAAGGTGTGCGCGGCGGCGAAGAAGAGCGGCCCGTCCAGCCGGTACGCGACGATGTGCTCGGCGAGCAGCGCGTGTTCCTCGGCGCTGTGCTCGCCCTGGTCGAGGGGGACCTGCTCCAGCCGGGCGCTGCGGGCCACCGCGCGCAGGGCGAGGACGACCGCCACGGCGAGCCCGACCGCCACCGCGGTGACCAGGTCCCAGATCACGGTGACCGCGAAGGTCAGCACCAGCACCACCGCGTCGGCGCGGGTGGCCCGCAGCAGCGCCCGGAGCGAAGCTGCCTCCACCATTCGGACGGTGGTGGCCAGCAGCACCCCGGCCAGGGCGGCGAGCGGGATGCGGCCGACCAGCGGAGCGGCGGCGAGCACGATGGCGGCGAGGGCGACCGCATGGGCGAGCGCGGCGAGCTTCGAGGACGCCCCGGCCCGCACGTTCACGGCGGTACGGGCGATGGCCGCGGTGGCGGGGATGCCGCCGAAGAGCGGGGAGGCCAGGTTGGCCAGGCCCTGGCCGAAGAGTTCCCGGTCCGGGTCGTGCCGTTGGCCGACGGTCATCCCGTCCGCCACGGTCGCGGAGAGGAGACTCTCCAGCGCGGCGAGGGCGGCGACGGCAACCGCGCTGGGCAGCAGCGTGCCGACCGCGCCGAAGTCGAGGAAGTCCAGCGACGGCGCGGGCAGCGCCTGCGGCAGGGTGCCGATCCGCACCACGTCGATCGGGGCCAGCTCGGCGACGACCGTGGCGGCGGCCACCCCGAGCAGGGAGAACGGCACGCCGGGCCGCCATCGGGCGCCGAGCAGCATGAGCCCCGCCACGCCGAGCGCCATCGCCACGGCGACCGGACGGGGATGCCCGGCGAACCGGACGACCGAATCGGCGGCCACCGCCCAGACCTTCTCGCCCCGGGCGTCGGTGACGCCGAGCGCGGCCGGCACCTGTTGCAGGGCGATGACCACGGCGATGCCGGCGGTGAAGCCCTCGATCACCGGGGTCGGCAGGTAGCGGACGTACCGGCCCAGGCGGGCCAGGGCGAGGGCGATCAGCAGCAGCCCGGCCAGGGCGCCGACCATCAGCACACCCTCGGGGCCGAAGCGCTGCACCACCGGCACCAGGACGACGGTCATCGCCCCGGTGGGGCCGGAGACCTGCAGGTTGGAGCCGCCGAAGATCGCCGCGACGGCCCCGGCGACCACGGCGGTGACCAGGCCGGCCTCCGCACCGAGCCCGGAGGTGACGCCGAAGGCGAGCGCGAGGGGCAGGGCCACCACCGCCACGGTCAGCCCGGCGAGCAGGTCGCGTCGGGGCGAGCGGCGCACGGCCGTCCAGTCGCCCCGGCCGGGCAGCAGCCCGAGGATCCGGTCCCGGACCGCGGTCGGCACCGTTTCGCCGGCCCGAGGAGCGCGCTCGATCGTCTCGCTGCTCACCGGTCCGTCCCGGAGGCGCGCAGCTCGTCGAGGAGGGCGTCCCGGTCGGTGAGCACCGCGCCGAGGATGCGCCGGCCGGCGGCCAGCAGGTCGGCCACGTCGGGGGTGCTCAGCGAGTACATGACCAGCGCGCCCTCCCGGTGGGAGGTGACCATGCCGGCGCGGCGCAGCACGGCGAGCTGCTGCGAGAGGTTGGACGGCTCCACGTCGATGGCGGCCAGCAGGTCGCGGACCGGCTTCGGTCCGTCCTGGAGCAGTTCGAGCACCCGGATCCGGACCGGATGCCCGAGGGTGCGGAACAGCTCCGCCTTCGCCTGGTACAGCGGCACCGACATGAACATCCCTCCCGAGTTGCTGAAGACTTTAGCACTTGCAGAAATCTTCAAATCTCAGCGACAGGGGCACAGATGCCTGAAGAGCGGTGGGGGGGGGGGGGGGGGGGGGGGGGGGGGGGGGGGGGGGGGGGGGGGGGGGGGGGGGGGGGGGGGGGGGGGGGGGGGGGGGGGGGGGGG